>NZ_JAWLFS010000005.1:0-26753 GCF_041685465.1 Rhodosalinus sp.
CGCGCGAGGTGAGGAAGGCGACGACGGGCTCGGCCTGCTCGGGCGTGAGCCCCACGCCCTCGATGAAGGCGCCGGAGGCGTCGCGCCGGCCCGCGCCCAGGAGCTCGCGCACCCCGGCCTCGCCCACCTTGTCGAACTTGTCGATGGTGCGCAGGACGGCATCGCGGACACTCTGATCCCAAACATGCTTGATCGTTCCATGCAGATCATCGCCTTGGGGCAACGGGTCAACAGGCGCTGCAACCTCCAGCACGCCGTTCAGCACCTTCCGGTTGTTCACCCGCACGATGTAATCCCCGCGCGGGATGCCCACGGCCTCGAGCGTGTCGGCCAGCATGGCGCAGATCTCGGCGTCGGCCGCCACGCTGGCCGCGCCCACGGTGTCCGCGTCGCACTGGTAGAACTGGCGGTAGCGCCCCGGCCCCGGCTTCTCGTTGCGCCAGACGGGGCCCATGGCGTAGCGGCGGTAGGGCGTGGGCAGGTCGTTGCGGTGCTGCGCGTAGACCCGGGCGAGCGGCGCGGTCAGGTCGTAGCGCAGCGCGAGCCAGTCGCCCTTGCCGTCGTCCTCGTCCTCTTGCCATGCGAAAACACCGGCATGCGGGCGATCCACGTCGGGCAGATACTTGCCCAGCGCCTCAAGCGTCTCGATGGCGGGGCTTTCCAGCGCCTCGAAGCCGTAGCTGCGGTAGACCTCGGCGATGCGCCCGAGCATCTCGGCGCGCTCGGTCACGTCGGCGCCGAAGTAGTCGCGGAAGCCCTTGGGGTTCTCGGCCTTGGGGCGCGGGGTCTTCTTCGGCTTGGCCATGGGGGCGGATCCCTTGGGGGGCGGGTCGCGGCGGGGTCTAGACGAAGGGGCCGGGCGGGGCAAGCGGAGGGCGGCCGGGCACCCACCGTCGCGCGGCCCGGTCGGGCACGCCCTGTCCGCCACGTTAGGCCGCGACGCGGACGGGGCGGGCCGATGGCCCCTTGCCCCGAGCCCGTGGCGCGGCCGCCCCGCTCACCTGTCGGGGGTGGATGCCTGACCGACGCGGCGGATCAGCTCGGATGCAGGTGGACGCAGCTTGCCCTCCGCCGCCTCCGGGTCGTCCGCGGCGCGACGGCCGAGGGCGACCGCGACCACGGCGGCGAGGCCCGCGTCCGCGAGGCCGAGGATGTCGTCGTAGGCCGCGACCTCGAACCCTTCCATCGGGCAGGCGTCGAGGCCTTCGGTCGCGCAGGCCGCCAGGAAGACGCCGAGGCCGAGGTAGCACTGCGCGCATGCCCATGCGCGACGCGCGTCGGCGTCCTTGTAGGTGAGGACCGTCCTGGCGATGCGGTCGCGCTGCTTCGCCTGCGCCGCCGCGTCCATGCCCCGCGCCCCGGCAAGGCGGGCGACATGCGCGTCGATGTGCGCCTCGGTCACGGGATCGAGGATGGCGAAGACGGCGAGGTGGCCCGCCGTCTCCACCTTGCTCTGCCCGTAGCTCCGCGCGGCGAGCGCCGTGCGGGTGGCGGCGTCCTCCACGAGGACGATCCGCCACGGCTGAAGCCCGAAGGAGGAGGGCGCAAGGCGCGCCGCCTCGAGCGCGCGGTCGAGCGCCGCGTCGTCGCGGACGCCCGGCGCGAAGGCCTTGACGGCGTAGCGCCAGTGCAGCGCGTCGTGCAGGTCCATGCGCCCCCCGTCGGTCATTCCGCGGGCTCGGGCTTGCGTGCCGCGTCGGGCGCCGGCCGCAGACCTTTCGCCGCCAGCCGTGGCAGGACCTCGTCCCGGAAGTAGGGGAACTCCTCGGCGTAGTCGAGGAACGACATGGTCGAACCGGCGAAGCCCGCCTGCGCCAGTTTCTCGATCCCGTCGGCCACCTGATCGGGCGTGCCGATCAGCGGGAAACCGCCATGGCCCGCGGCCATCCGGTCGCGGATCAGCGCGAGCAGGTCGTGCGGGAAGCTCTGCGCGTTGGCGAACTGCAGGTTGACGAGGTTGTCGGTCGCCTCCCAGTCGGCGTTCTCCTGCGCGTACCAGTGGTGATAGTCCCGCGCCTCGGCCTCGGTCGGGCGGCAGCAGATGTGGGCGAAGGTGAGCACGCCGACCTTGCGCCCCTTGGCCGCCGCCTGATCCTTGATCTGCTGCACCTCGTCCTTCGACCGGTCGAGGTCGATCGCCGGCGTGAAGAGGTAATCGGCATTGCGCGTGGCGAAGTCGCGGCCCTGGCCCGAGCCGGCGGCGTTCAGGATCGGCGGCCGGCCGTCGACCGGATGCGGGTGGCTGAGCACGTTCTTCAACTGGAACCAGTCGCCGGTCCAGTCGAAGGCCTCGTCGCTCTTCCAGAGCTTCTGGACGATGTCGAACCACTCCTGCGCGTAGCCGTAGCGCGTCTCGTGGTCGTCGGGCAGGGTGAGGCCGAGCGCCTCGTACTCCGGCCGGTTCCAGCCCGCGACGATGTTGAGCCCGATCCGGCCGCGGCCCACCTGATCGGCGGTGGCGATCTGCTTGGCCACGACGACCGGGTTGTTGGCGGCCGTGTGCATGGTGGCGAAGAGGGTCAGCCGCTCCGTCTTCGCCAGCAGCGCGGTGGCCCAGGTCATCGTCTCGAGCACGTTGTGGTGAAAATCCGTCGCGCCACCGTAGCCGATCCAGCGGGCGATCGGCAGCATGAAGTCGATGCCGGCCGCGTCGAGCATCTGCGCGAGGCGAAGATTGTTCTCCCAGCTGTTGTCCCAGCGCTCGTCCACCTTCGTGACGCTCATGCCCGAGGAGCAGTTGCTCGAGAATGTGCCGAGCTTGAAGTGATCGTTTTCGAGGAATGCACGCATCCTCAGCCTCCCTTGTCTTGTTGGTGAGGAAATCAGATGAAATTTAAAATGAAAAATCAATTCAAAATTTCGGTTGGCTGGACGGCCTCGCGTCGCCATTCTGCGCCGGATGGCGGGGCAGGCGAACGGCGATGGCCCGGACACGGGGCCCGAGGTGGCGACGGACGTCGACCGCCGCTGGCACCTCGCGTCCGATTCGCTGGAGGTCCGGCTCACGGAGCTCGAATACGCGCTGATGCGCACCTTCGAGAGCTTCGGGCGCTGGCAGGCGGAATGCCTCGCGTTGAGCGCCGGGCTTCAGGCCAGCGGGCCGGAGAACGCGCTTCTGCACGTGGTCCGGATGAAGGACCGGCCCAAGTCGGTGAAGGAGCTGGCGCGGCTCACCAACCGCGAGGACATCCCGAACATCCAGTACGGCCTGCGCAAGCTGATGAAGGCGGGTCTCGTGGAACGGCACGGCGCCCCGCGCACCGGCGTGGTCTATTGCGTGACCGAGACGGGGCGCGAGGTGACGGACCGCTACGCGCGGGCGCGGCGCGAGCTTCTGGTCGGGCTCGTCTCGCGGCTCGACGATCCGGAACGCGGCTTCGGCGAGGCGGCGCAGGTGCTCGACGTGCTCTCCGGGCTCTATGACCGCGCGGCGCTGACGGCCGCGACGCACCGGCGCGAGTGAGGGCGTTCCTCGGCCCCTGCCAGGCCTCCGCGCGTCAGGCGGTCAGCGGGCCGAAGCGTTCCGCGAGGCGCGCCCAGGCGTCGGGCGAGGCGGCGGTGAGAAGGACGCCCTCGCGCCGGGCGGCGGAGTAAGGCGCGCCGTCGAGGAAGGCGGCGAAGCCCCCGGCCTGACGGCAGAGCAGCACGCCGGCGGCGTGGTCCCAGGGCTTCGGGTCGACGCCGATGCAGAAGTCGGCGTGCCCCTGCGCGAGCAGGCGGTACTCGTGCGCCGAGCAGCGCAGCGAGGTCGCGCGGCGGAACTCCGGGAAGAGCGCGGCGACGGCGCCCTGACGGTCCTCCGGGACGAGGGAGAGGGGCACGAAGCCCGACATCTCCGCGATGTCGCGCGCCGGCGCGACATGCAGGGGCCGCGGGGGGCGGCCGGGCCGCTCGAGACGCGTGGGCCGGTCCTCGGACGCGGTGATCCAGTCGTCGCAGACGGGGTCGAGGATCATCGCCCAGACCGGCTCGCCCTTCCGGCAGGCGGCGAGGATCACGCCGAAGAGCGGCAGGCCGCGGGCGTAGTTCCACGTCCCGTCCACCGGGTCGACGATGAAGGCGAGCTCCGCGTCCGCGATGCGGTCGGGGAGCTCCGGGTCGGCCTCGGCGGCTTCCTCGCCCACGATGACCGCCTTCGGGAAGAGGGCGGCAAGACCCCGGGCGATCATCGCCTCGGCGGCCGTGTCGGCCTCGGTCACGAGGTCGTCGGGGCCGGATTTCTCGGTCACCTCGGAGGCGGAAAGCGCGCGGAAGCGCGGCAGGATCTCGGCCCGCGCGGCGCGGCGGAGGAGGTTGACGATCCGCGCTTCCTCGGCGGGGGTGAAGGGCATCGGCGGGGCTCCGGCTGCGGGACAGGCGCGATGTGCCACCGCCCCCGCGCCGCGGCAAGCCTATTCGCGCGCGCGCAGCACCCGCGCGGGCCGTGCCGCAAGCGGGCGCCAGGCGAAGGCGAGCGTGGCTGCGAGCGTCGCCGCCACCCCGCCGGCCACGATGGCGATGGCAGAGGGCCAGATCACCGCGAAGTCCGTCTCCATCACGAAATGCGTCACCGCCCAGCCGCCGCCGATACCCGCGACGAGGGCCACCGCCGCCGCGCCTGCGCCGATCAGCCCGGCCCGGAGCGCGAAACTGACCAGGATGCGCGCGCGGGCTGCGCCCAGCGTCTTGAGCACCGCCGCCTCGTAGGTGCGCGCGCCCTCGCCGGCCGCGGCCGCGCCGATCAGCACCAGAAAGCCCACCACCAGCGTCGCCGAGGCGCCCCAGGCCGTCGCCCCCGCGATCCCGGCCAGAAGCTCCGAGACCCGGTCGATCGCGTCGCGCACGCGGATCGCGGTGATGTTGGGATAGGCGGAGGCGAGGTCACGCAGGATCGCCGCCTCCGCCTCTTCCTCTGCGTAGACGGTGGCGATGAAGCTGTGCGGCGCGGCCTCGAGCGCGGCGGGGTTCATCGCCATGATGAAGCCGATACCGGCGGTGGAGAAATCGACGACGCGCAGGTTCGCCACCTCCGCCGTGATCTCGCGCCCGAGGATATTCACGGTGAGCGTGTCGCCCACCTCGAGCCCGATCTCGGCGGCCTCCTCGGCGGCGAAACTGACGAGCGGCGGCCCGTCATAGTCCGCGGGCCACCAGTCGCCGGCGGTGATCTCGGCGTCCTCCGGCGGGGTTGCCGAGTAGGTCACGCCCCGGTCGCCCTGCAGCACCCAGTGATCGCCCGCGACCTCCGAGGCCGGGCGGCCGTCGATCTTCGTGATGATGCCGCGCAGCATCGGCGCGCTCTCGACCCGGGCGACGGCCGGCTCGTCGTCCAGCCGCGCGCGGAAGTCCGGCATCTGGTCCTTCTGGATGTCGACGAAGAAGTAGCTCGGCGCCACCTCCGGCAGATCGCGCGAGATCGCGGCGCGCAGGTTGCCGTCGATCTGCCCGA
Organism: Rhodosalinus sp.; assembly: GCF_041685465.1. Classification (NCBI taxonomy): domain Bacteria; kingdom Pseudomonadati; phylum Pseudomonadota; class Alphaproteobacteria; order Rhodobacterales; family Paracoccaceae; genus Rhodosalinus; species Rhodosalinus sp. Next base: position 5,429 of record NZ_JAWLFS010000005.1, read on the forward strand.
TCGCGGCGAGCACCGAGAGCCCCAGCCCGAGCGAGAGCATGACCGGCGCCACCGCGCCGCGCCGCGCGCCGATCGCGTCGAGCGCCCAGCGCAGCGCCGCGCGGCCCCGCGCCGCGCGGACGGCGCGGCGGGCGATCCAGCGCAGCGCCTCCGCCGCCACGGCGAGCAGCGCGAGCGCCCCCGCGATGCCGCCGGCCGTCCAGAGCGTGAGCGCCGCGTTGCCCGAGAACCAGACGGCGAGCCCGACGAGCGCCGCGACGAGCGCCGCCGTCGCCACAACGAAGCGCGCCGCCGGCAGCGCCCGCGCGCCCTCGAGCGCGTCGCGGAAGAGCGTGGCGGCGCGCACCTCCTCAGCCCGCGCGAGCGGCCAGAGCGTGAAGATCAGCGCCGTCAGCACGCCGTAAAGCGCGGCCTCGGCGAGCGGCCCGGGATAGAGGGCGAAGCGCGCCGGCACCGGCAGCCGTGCCTCGATCAGCGGCGCGAAGGCGAGCGGCACCAGCGCGCCCAGCACCAGCCCGATGACAATGCCCAGCGCCGCCAGCGCCCCGATCTGGAGGAAATAGGTGCGAAACACCGTCGCCCGGTCCGCGCCGAGCGTGCGCAGCGTGGCGATCACGCCCGTCTTCTCGCCGAGATAGGCGCGCACCGCGGCCGAGACGCCGATGCCCCCCACGGCGAGCCCCGAGAGCCCGACGAGCACGAGGAAGGCGCCGAGGCGGTCCACGAAGGTTGCGATCCCCGGCGCACCGTTGCGCGCATCGCGCCACCTGAGCCCCGCCTCCTCGAAGCGGTCCAGCGCCTCGGCGCGAAGCGCATCCAGATCGGCGCCCGCGGGCAGGTCGAGGCGGTATTTCGTGGAAAAGAGCGTGCCCGGCTCCAGGAGCCCCGAGCCGGCGAGCGCCTCCGTCCGCACGAGCGTGCGCGGCCCGAGCGCGAAGCCGTCGCCGGCAGCGTCCGGCTCGCGGGTGAGCCGGGCGGAGAGGACGAACTCCTGCGAGCCGAGCCGGAAGGTATCCCCGGTCGCCAGGCCGAGCCTGTCGGCGAGCACCGGCTCCATCACGGCGCCGGGCCGCTCGCCCGTGCCCGCGAGCGCCGCGTCGAGGGTCATCCCGGGCTCGAGCTCCACCGCGCCGAGCAACGGATAGGCCCCGTCCACCGCCTTGACCTGCGTGAGCGCGCGCTCGGTCTCGCCGTCGCGCTCGACCACGGCCATGGAGCGGAAATCGACGACCTCCGAGACCTCCGTCGCCACGCGGTCGAAAAAGGCGCGCTCCTCGTCGGTGGCGTAGCGGTAGGTGAGCTCCGCCTCCGCGTCGCCGCCGAGCAGCACCGCGCCCTCGGCCGCCAATCCGCCCTCGATCGCGGAGCGCACCGTGCCCACCCCCGCGATCGCCGCCACGCCGAGCGCGAGGCAGGCGAGGAAGATGCGGAACCCCCGGAGCCCGCCGCGCAGCTCGCGCCGGGCGATGCGCGCGGCGGCGGGCCAGCTCATTCCGCGGCCCTGCGCGCGTCCGACACGATGCGGCCGTCGGCGAGGGGCACCACCCGGTCGCAGCGCTCGGCGAGCGCGCGTTCATGGGTGACGAGCACGAGCGTCGCGCCGTGCCGGTCGCGCAGCCCGAAGAGCAGATCCACGATCGCCGTGCCGGTCGTGCTGTCGAGGTTGCCGGTCGGCTCGTCCGCGAGCAGGATCGCGGGCCGTGGCGCGGCGGCGCGGGCGAGCGCGACGCGCTGCTGCTCCCCGCCCGAAAGCTGCGCGGGGTAATGCCCGCCCCTATGGCCGAGGCCCACGGCCTCCAGCTCGGCCTCGGCGCGGTCGAAGGCGTCGCGCTGCCCGGCGAGTTCCAGCGGCGTCGCGACATTCTCGAGCGCCGTCATCGTCGGGATCAGGTGAAAGGACTGGAAGACCACGCCCATGTGATCGCGCCGGAAGCGGGCGAGGCCATCCTCGTCCATCGCCGTCAGGTCGCGGCCGAGCGCCTGCACGCTGCCCGAGGTGGCGCGCTCCAGCCCGCCCATCAGCATCAGGAGCGAGGATTTGCCCGAGCCCGACGGCCCGACAAGGCCGATCGTCTCTCCGCGGTCGACGTCGAGGGTGATGCCGTGCAGGATTCGCACCGGCCCGGCATTGCCGTCGAGCGTCAGGGTGACATCTTGAAGGGCAAGAACGGGATCGGTCATGGAAGGGACCTCATGCGCACAAGCCGATCATATGGGGCGCGCCGCCGCGAAGCCAAGGCGGCGCTTGCGACGCTTTTCCTTCTGGCGGCCCCGGCGGCCGCCGACGAGGTGACCCTTGTCGCGATGGGCGACAGCCTGACGCAGGGCTACGGCCTGCCCGAGGCCGAGGGCTTCGTGCCGCAGATGCAGGACTGGCTCGACGCGCGCGATGCGGGGGTGGATCTCGTCAACGCCGGCGTCTCGGGTGACACCACCGCGGGCGGTCTCGCGCGGGTGGAGTGGTCGCTGACTCCGGAGGTGGACGGGATGATCGTCGCGCTCGGCGGCAACGACCTCCTGCGCGGGATCGACCCGGCGGTCAGCCGCGAGAACCTGCGCGGCATCCTCGAGGCCGCCGAGGCGCGCGATCTGCCGGTGCTCCTTGTCGGGCTCGAGGCGACGGGCAACTACGGGGCGGACTACAAGGCCGCCTTCGACGCGATGTATCCCGACCTCGCCGAGGCGTACGACACGCTTTACGCCGAGAATTTCCTCGGCCCGCTCGCCGGGGACGGCGACCCGGAGAGCGCGCGCCGCTTCCTTCAGTCCGACGGCATCCACCCCACCGGCGAGGGCGTCGCGCGCATCGTCGAGGCGCTCGGCCCGAAGGTCCGCGACCTCGCCGAGGCCGCGCGCGCGGAGACGGCGGAGACCGACGGCTGAAACGGGAACGGGCCGCCTTGGGGGCGGCCCGTCCGGATAATCCCGTGCCCGCGGCTCAGGCGAGGGCGATGTTCACCGCCGACTGCCGGCCGTCGCGGCCGGTCTCGAGGTCGAAGGTGACCTTCTGATCGTCGGCGAGGCCGGTCAGGCCCGAGCGCTCGACGGCCGAGATGTGCACGAATACATCCTTGCCGCCCGACTCGGGCGCGATGAAGCCGTAGCCTTTGGTGGTGTTGAACCATTTGACGGTGCCATTGGCCATCGTCAGTCTCCTGTCTGTCTTGCTGCCCACACCATGCGGCAGCGCGGCTCGGTCAGTTGGGGATCGCGAAACTGAGCCGTTCAGAGCAGCAGTCGTCGATAGCCTTAACGTCGCGCGACGAAAGATGGCGCGTCGCAAGGGCGTTGTCAATGCCGCAGACGCGGCCCCTCTCCATCATCTTGGCCCAAATACTCTCGGGGGGTGAATTGGCCGTCAGGCCAAGAGGGGGGCGGACAGCCCCCCTCCGCCCGCCTCTCAGGCGAAGGCCTGTAGCCCTGTGATCGCGCGCCCGAGGATCAGCGCGTGCACGTCATGCGTGCCCTCGTAGGTGTTCACCGTCTCGAGGTTCAGCATGTGCCGGATCACCTGGAACTCGCCCGAGATGCCGTTGCCGCCATGCATGTCGCGCGCGTGGCGCGCAACGTCGAGCGCCTTGCCGCAGTTGTTGCGCTTGACGATCGAGATCATCTCGGGCGCGGCCTCGGCGGAGTCCATCAGCCGGCCGACCTGCAGGCTGGCCTGAAGGCCGAGCGAGATCTCGGTCAGCATGTCGGCGAGCTTCTTCTGGAAGAGCTGCGTCTGCGCGATCGGCTTGTCGAACTGCTTGCGGTCGAGCCCGTACTGGCGCGCCGCGTGGAAGCAGAATTCCGCCGCGCCCATGACGCCCCAGGAAATCCCGTAGCGCGCGCGGTTGAGACAGCCGAAGGGCCCCTTCAGCCCCTCGACATGCGGCAGAAGCGCGTCCTCGCCGACCTCGACACCGTCCATCACGATCTCGCCGGTGATCGAGGCGCGCAGGGACAGCTTGTTGCCGACCTTGGGGGCGGAGAGGCCGGTCATGCCCTTCTCGAGCACGAAGCCCTTGATCTTGCCGCCATGCGCCTCCGACTTCGCCCAGACCACGAAGACATCCGCGATGGGCGAGTTGGAGATCCACATCTTCGACCCCGTAAGGCGATAGCCGCCCTCGGTCTTCTCGGCCCGCGTCTTCATCGCGCCGGGGTCGGAGCCTGCGTCAGGCTCGGTCAGGCCGAAACAGCCGATCCATTCGCCGGAGGCGAGCTTGGGCAGGTATTTCTGCCGCTGCTCCTCGGTGCCGTAGGCGTAGATCGGATACATGACGAGCGAGGATTGCACCGACATCATCGAGCGGTAGCCCGAATCGACGCGCTCGATCTCGCGCGCGACAAGGCCGTAGCTGACGTAACCCGCACCGAGGCCGCCGTACGCTTCAGGGATCGTCGTTCCGAGGAGGCCCATCTCGCCCATCTCCCGGAAGATCGAGGGATCCGTCGTTTCCTCCTCGAAGGCCTCGATGACCCGCGGCTGCAGCTTCTCCTGCGCGTAGGCGCGGGCGCTGTCGCGGATCATCCGCTCTTCCTCCGCGAGCTGGCCGTCGAGGCGGAACGCATCCTCCCAGTCGAAGCGGCCCAGGTCCGGCGCGTCTTTCGCCTTCAGCTCGGGCGTCGGCATGTCGAGGGTCATCAGCTCTCCTTCCCCCGGGGCATGACCCCCGGGACTGGTTGTGTCCCCGGGAACATACTATTTCGAAAGCGCCGGGGGAAACGCCTTTCCCGGATCCATTCATGCATTTCTGGAATGTGACATGCCCTGGTCCCGCCGTTTCCTGCCGTCGCTCGCCCTGCTGCGCGCCTTCGAGGCGGTCCTGCGCACCGGCTCCACGACGGCAGCAGCCGAAGAACTCGGCATGAGCCAGGGCGCCGTCAGCCGCCATGTCCAGAGCCTCGAGACCCAGCTCGGCACGCCCCTCTTCCTGCGCGAACGGCGCCGTCTCGTGCCCACGCAGGCCGCGCGCGACTACGGCCGGAGCGTGGGCCGTGCGCTCGAGCTGATCGGCCGCGCCTCGATGGAACTCGCCGCGAATCCGGGCGGCGGCACGCTGTCGCTGGCCATCCTGCCAACGCTCGGCACCCGCTGGCTCGCGCCGCGCCTGCCGGCCTTTCTCTCGGCCCATCCCGGCGTGACGCTCAACCTCGCCACGCGCCTGCGCCCGGTCGACTTCGAGGCCGAGGGCTTCGATGCCGCGATCCACTTCGGCACGCGGGATCGCGCGGACTGCGACTATCTCGACCTCGGCGCAGAACCCCTCGTCGCCGCGTGTTCCCCGGCGTTCCTCGCCGCGCATCCGCTGGCCGGGCCGCGCGACCTGCTGGAGCTGCCGCTCCTGCAACTGGAGACGCGACCGCGCGCCTGGGAGCGGTGGTTCGCCCACCACGGGGTCGAATGCGCGGCGCCGCAGGGCATGATCTTCGACCAGTTCGCGACCATGACGCAGGCGGCCATCGCGGGCGTGGGCGTCGCGCTCCTGCCCGAGTTCCTCGCCGACGCCGAGTTCGCCGACGGCCGCCTCACCCGCGCCTGGGGCGCGGCGGTGCCGGGCCGCGGGCGCTACTGGCTCGTCTGGCCCCGCGCGCGGGCAGGGTATCCCCCGCTCCGCGCCTTGCGCGACTGGCTGGCCGGACAGCCGCTGGGCGCTCCGCTCTGATCGGCTCGTCCCTCCGGCGCACACGACGGGCCATGTCGAGCGCTCTTCGTCCCGGAAACGGGAGGCGGCGCAGCACGGCGGCGATCGCCGAAACGAGCTTTGGGTCATCCGTCTGCGAGTCAGGCGAGGGGCGCTGCCCCTCGCGCTCCCCGGAGTATTTGCGCCAAGATGATGGAGCACGCGTCCGGTTCTTCTTCTTGGGTCAAATATCCTCGGGGGGTGAATTGGCCGAAGGCCAAGAGGGGGGCAGACAGCCCCCCGTTCCGCGGCCCGGCGCCTGCGCCGGGCGCCGATCGGGCGTCAGCCGAGCCGCCCCTCGGCGTCGATCCGGCGCGCGCCGCCCAGCCAGGGCGCGAGCGCGACGGGCAGCGTCACCGAGCCGTCCGCCTCCTGTCCGTTCTCCAGCACCGCGATCAGGGCGCGGCCCACGGCGAGGCCGGAGCCGTTCAGCGTGTGCACGAACTCGGGGCGCGCGCCCTCCTCGGGGCGGAAGCGCGCGGTCATGCGCCGCGCCTGGAAGTCGCCGCAGGTCGAGACCGAGCTGATCTCGCGATAGGTGCCCTGCCCGGGCAGCCAGACCTCGATGTCGTGCGTCCGGCGCGCGCCGAAGCCCATGTCGCCGGTGCAGAGGACGACCGTGCGATAGGGGAGCTCGAGCTTCTCGAGGATCGCCTCTGCGCAGCGGGTCATGCGCGCGTGTTCCGCGAGGCTCTCCTCGGGCCGCGTGATCGAGACCATCTCGACCTTCTCGAACTGGTGCTGGCGCAGTATCCCGCGCACGTCCTTGCCGGCGCTGCCCGCTTCCGAGCGGAAGCACTGGGTGTGCGCGGCGTAGCGGCGGGGCAGGGTGGCCGCGTCGAGGATCTCGCCGGCGGCGAGATTGGTCAGCGTCACCTCGGCCGTGGGCACCAGCCACCAGCCTTCTTCGGTCCTGTAGCTGTCCTCGCCGAACTTCGGCAGCTGCCCGGTGCCGAACATCATCTCTTCGCGCACCAGAACGGGTGTCCATGTCTCGGTGAGCCCGTGCTCGGTGACATGCGTGTCCAGCATGAATTGCGCGAGCGCGCGGTGCAGCCGCGCCACCGCGCCCGACATCACCACGAAGCGCGCGCCCGAAAGCTTCGCGGCCGCCTCGAAGTCGAGGCCCGCGGCGGCGGCGGGGATCTCGAAGTGTTCCTTCGCCGCGAAGTCGAGCGCGCGGGGCGTGCCCCAGCGGCGGATCTCGACGTTGTCGTTCTCGTCCGCGCCCTCGGGCACGTCGTCGAGCGGCAGGTTGGGGATGCGGGCAAGGGCGTCCTGCAGTTCTGCATCCTTCGCCTTCGCCTCGGCCTGCATCGCGGCGACCTCGGCCTTCTTCTCGGCCACGAGCGCGCGCAGGCGCTCGAACGCCGCCTCGTCGCCGGCGGCCTTCGCCTTGCCCACCTCCTTCGCGGCGCGGTTCTGCGCGGCCTGCGCGTCCTCGGCCTTCTGGATGGCGTCGCGCCGCGCGGCGTCGAGCGCGAGCAGCGCGGCCGAGGCCGGCGCCACACCGGGCCGGCGCGTGAGCGCGGCGTCGAAGGCCTCCGGATTCTCGCGGATGAAGCGGATGTCGTGCATGGGCGCCCTCACTCGATGTGTCGCGGCGCCTTATGTCCGATTTCGCGGGGCGAGGGTAGGGTGCCGGTCAGGGTCCCGCGTCGATGAGATCGAGCAGGCGGGCACCGAGCGGCACCGCGAGGGTCGCGGTGGCGCCGTCGGCCCGCGCGGTTCCGGCCACGACGCCGACGACGCGCCAGCCCTCGCCGTCGCGCTCGACGAGAGGGCCGCCGGAAATGCCGGGCTCTGCGGGGCAGGTGAGCAGGATGCTGTGCTTCCCCCGTGCCCTGGCCCGGCAGGGCGTTTGGGCGATCGGCGCGTGCGGGCGGTGCCACGCGTAGCCTGCGAGGGCGCGCGGCACCGGCGCCACCGCTGGGCGCGCAGCCGTTAACGGCCGGACCTTGAGCGGCGCGTCGAGACGGGCGAGCGCAATGTCGCCGGTGAAGTCGCCTGTGTCCGCTCCCTGCCACGCGGGATGCAGGATCACCTCCTCAACCCGACCGTGGCCGGCGTAATCGCCGCGGTTCCAGCCCGCGACGAAATGGAGGTCGCTCAGCCGATGCGCCGTTCCGTCCGAACGCGTCACGCAATGTGCGGCCGTCAGCACCAGATCGGGGGCGACCAGCGTGCCGCTGCATTGCGACCGACTGGCGTAGCCCGCCACGTTCATCCGGCCGAGGGCGGCGCGCAGCTCCCCGTCCGCGAGCGGGTCCGGCAGCTCGTCGGCCCAGCCTGCGCCGGCAGTGAGACAGACGAGGGTGAGAAGGAGACGTCGCATGTGAGCTCGGGCGCAGCGGGAATCGCCCGAAGCGTCCCATGGCACCCGACGGCACGGAAGGCGCTTTGCCCTCCGCTTGCATCGGGGGGCCGCCCCGCATAGGTTCCGCCAAGCTTTGCGGGGGTCGCCCCGCGCTTTCTCAGGGAGTTCCCGATGGACGGTGCCGGCGCCTTCGCCCAGCTTCTGCCGCTGATCCTGATCTTCGCGATCATGTATTTCCTGCTGATCCGCCCTCAGCAGAAGCGCGTCAAGGAGCATCAGAAGATGGTCGAGGCGCTGCGGCGCGGCGATCAGGTGGTCACGCAGGGCGGGCTCATCGGCAAGGTGACCAAGGTCAAGGAGGACAACGAGATCGAGGTCGAGGTCTCGGACAACGTCCGCGTGCGGGTCGTCAAGAACACCGTGGCGCAGGTCCTCAACAAGACCGAGCCCTCGGGCAGCTGACCCCTCCGGCCGCGCGGAAAGGTCCCGCCCCATGCTGCAGATCGACCTCTGGAAGCGCGTCCTGATCTGGGTCGCCGTGGCGGTGGGGCTCGCCCTTGCGCTGCCCAATCTCTTTTACGAGCGCGTCGAGACGCATAACGACGCCGTCGCCGCGATCGAGGCGCGCGGCGGCGAGGCGACGGCCGAGCTCGCGGCCGAGGCGGCGATGTGGCCGGACTGGATGCCCTCGAGCCTCGTCAATCTCGGTCTCGACCTGCGCGGCGGCGCGCATCTGCTGGCCGAGGTGCAGGTCGAGGACGTCTACGAGAGCCGGATGGAATCCCTCTGGCCCGAGGTGCGCGACGTGCTGCGCGAGGAGCGCGACGTGGTGGGCACCATCCGCCTGCAATCCTCCGAGCCGGGCACGCTCCGCGTGCGTCTCTCGGAGCCCGAGGGCATGAGCCGCGCGCTGGAGGTGGTGAGCGGTCTCGCGCGGCCGGTCTCGTCCGCGGCGGGCACCGGGGAGCAGGATCTGGAGGTGCGCGCCGACGACGACGAGGTGGTCGTCACGCTCTCGGAGGCCGAACGGCGCGCGACCGATGACCGCACCGTGCGCCAGGCGCTCGAGATCATCCGGCGCCGCATCGACGAGGTGGGCACGCGCGAGCCCACCATCCAGCGGCAGGGGGCGGACCGCATCCTGATCCAGGTGCCCGGCATCGGCTCGGCCGGCGAGCTCAAGGAACTCATCGGCACCACCGCGCAGCTCACCTTCCATCCGGTCGTCAGCCGCGACGCCGACCCGGACGAGCCCCCCGGGATCGGCAACGAGACGCTGCCGTCGATGGAGCAGGAGGACGTCTGGTACACCGTCGAATCCGCCCCGGTCGTCAACGGCGATCAGCTGGTGGACGCGCAGCCCTCCTTCGACGAGAACGGGCGCCCGGCGGTCACCTTCCGCTTCAACCCGACGGGCGCGCGGGCCTTCGGCGACTACACCGCCGCGAATATCGGCAATCCCTTCGCCATCGTGCTCGACGAGGAGGTGATCTCGGCCCCGGTGATCCAGAGCCATATCCCCGGCGGCACCGGCATCATCACCGGCAACTTCACGGTCGAGGAATCGACCAACCTTGCCGTGCTCCTGCGCGCCGGCGCGCTGCCGGCCGGCCTCGACTTCCTCGAGGAGCGGACCATCGGCCCGGAGCTCGGCGCCGATTCGATCGAGGCGGGACGGATCGCGACCCTCGTCGCCTTCGCCGCCGTGCTCGCCTTCATGGGGCTGGGCTACGGCCTGTTCGGCCTGTTCGCCAATGTCGCGCTGGTGCTCAACATCGCGCTCGTCTTCGGGCTCCTGTCCCTCATCGGGGCGACGCTGACGCTGCCGGGGATCGCGGGCATCGTGCTGACGGTGGGCATGGCGGTGGACGCCAACGTGCTCGTCTTCGAGCGCATCCGCGAGGAGTTGCGCACGGCGCGCGGCCCCTCCCGGGCGATCCAGCTCGGCTACGAGAAGGCGCTTTCCGCCATCGTGGACGCCAACCTGACCACCTTCATCACCGCGGTCATCCTCTACGTGATGGGCTCGGGCCCCGTGCGCGGCTTCGCGATCACGCTGGGTCTCGGTATCCTGACATCGGTCTTCACGGCGATCTTCGTGACGCGCCTGCTCATCGTGATGTGGTTCGAGCGCCGCCGCCCCCGGACGCTGGAGGTCTGACATGCGCCTGCGCCTCGTTCCCGCAAACACGTCCTGGGATTTCTTCTCGCGTCCGAAGCTCTGGCTGGGCATCTCCGGTTTTCTGATCCTGCTCTCGCTGGCGTCGCTGGCGCTGCAGGGGCTCAACTACGGGATCGACTTCCGGGGCGGCACGACGATCCGCACCGAAAGCGCCGAGCCGGTGGACGTCGGCGCCTATCGCGACGCGCTGCAATCGCTGGAACTGGGCGACATTTCGATCTCCGAGGTCTTCGACCCGACCTTCGGCCCGGACGAAAACGTCGCCATGGTCCGCATCCAGGCGCAGGCGGGGCAGGAAAGCGTGTCGGCCGATACGGTCGAGGCCGTGCGCAGCGCGCTCCGCGAGGTGGCGCCGGACATCGAGTTCGTCTCGGTCGAATCCGTCGGCCCCAAGGTCTCGGGCGAGCTGATCCAGACCGCGATCATCGCCGTGCTGCTCGCCATCGGCGCCGTGCTGATCTACATCTGGCTCCGATTCGAGTGGCAGTTCGCGCTCGGCGCGGTCGCGGCCCTCGTGCACGACGTGGTGCTGACCATCGGCATCTTCTCCGAGTTCCAGATCAAGTTCGACCTCGCGATCATCGCCGCGCTGCTGACCATCGTCGGCTACTCGCTCAACGACACGGTGGTCGTCTTCGACCGGGTGCGCGAGAACCTGATGAAATACAAGAAGCGGCCCCTGCGCGAAGTGCTCAACATCTCGATCAACGAGACGCTGAGTCGGACCTTCATGACCTCTGCCACCACGCTGCTCGCGTTGCTTTCGCTCTTCGTGCTCGGCGGCGACGTGATCCGCGGCTTCGTCTTCGCGATGATCTGGGGCGTGATCGTGGGGACCTACTCCTCGGTCTTCATCGCCTCGGCCACGCTTCTGCTGCTGGGCGTGAAGCGCGACTGGTCGAAGCCCGACCAGAACGCGGGCACGCAGTTCGGCGACGTCGACGCCTGAGGCCCCGTGACCCGGGCCGGGGCGGCATGGTAAGCCCGAGGCGAGCGAGCGATGGAGGTGGCCCATGCGCATCAACGAAGTGGTCTACAACGACGCCCTGCCGGTGGACGGATACGGCCCGGGCTTCTTCCGCGTCGGCGGCGAGGTGCGCGAGGGCGCTGTCCTGCTCACGCCCTCCGGCGCGCAGGCCTGGGGCGGCTACGACGACGCGGCGCCGCTCCTCGCGCTCGCAGGCGAGGTCGACGTGCTCTTCGTCGGAACGGGCGCGGAGGTCGCGCATATCCCGGCCGATCTGCGCCGCGCGCTGGAAGATGCCAACATCGGCGTCGAGAGCATGGCCACCGGCCCGGCCTGCCGCAGCTACAACGTGCTGCTTTCCGAAGGCCGGCGGATCGCGCTCGCCGCGCTGCCGGTCTGAGGTCACGCTGCCCCGCGATCGCTCCGGCGCGGCGCCCGCGCAACGGTCTTGCGATCATCCGGCGCGGCTGGCGGCCGAACCGGTTCGGTGGTCCGCGCCCCGGGGGGGCGGCGGTCCGCCAGGTCCCGACCCCGCCGGCGCCGCGCGCGTTGCCGCCCGGCGGGCACTGCCCCGCTTCCCCCTGCCGCGGGATTGGGCTAATCGACTGCGGATGCTTCTGTCGGTTCACGATCTCGCCGTCGCGCGCGGCGGCGTTCCGGTCCTCGAAGGGCTGAGCTTCACGCTCGCGCCCGGCGAGGCGCTGATCCTGCGTGGGCCGAACGGTTCGGGCAAGACGACGCTGCTGCGCACCGTGGCCGGGTTGCAGCCGCCGATCGCGGGGACGATCGATGCGGCCTCGGATGCCATCGCCTATGCCGCGCATGCCGACGGGCTGAAGGCCACGCTCACGGTGACCGAGAACCTGACCTTCTGGGCGCAGGTGTTCGGGACCGGCGATATCGCCCCGGCGCTCGCGGCCTTCGCGCTGGAGGATCTCGCCGACCGGCAGGCCGGTGCGCTCTCGGCCGGGCAGAAGCGCCGGCTGGGCCTCGCGCGGCTTCTGGTCACCGGGCGGCCGGTCTGGGCGCTCGACGAGCCGACGGTCTCGCTCGACACGGCGGCGGTCGGGCTCTTCGCGGACGCGGTGCGCGCGCATCTCGCCCGGGGCGGCGCGGCGCTCATCGCCACGCACATCGACCTCGGGCTCGAAGCGCGGCGTTTCGACGTCGCCGCCTGCAAGGCCACGCCCCGTGCAGCCGCCGAAGACGAGGCCTTCCTGTGATCGCGCTGCTCGCGCGCGACCTGCGCCTTGCCCTGCGCGCGGGCGGCGGCTTCGGCCTCGGCCTTGCCTTCTTCCTGATCGTCACCGTGCTCGTGCCCTTCGGCGTCGGGCCGGAGACCGAGCTTCTGGCGCGCATCGCGCCGGGTATCCTCTGGATCGGTGCGCTGCTCGCGTGCCTCCTGTCGCTCGACCGCATTCTCGCGCTCGACTGGGAGGACGGCAGCCTCGACCTGCTGGCCACGGCGCCCCTGCCGCTCGAGGCGCTGGTGAGCGTCAAGGCGCTCGCGCACTGGATCACCACCGGCCTGCCGCTGGTTCTGGCCGCGCCGGTGCTCGGCGTGCTGCTGAGCCTGCCGCCGGAGGGCTATCTCTGGATTCTCGTCTCGCTCGCGCTCGGCACGCCCGCGCTTTCGGTGATCGGCACCTTCGGTGCGGCGCTCACCGTGGGCCTCAAGCGGGGCGGGCTGCTGCTTTCGCTCCTCGTGCTGCCGCTTTACGTGCCGACGCTGATCTTCGGGGCGGAGGCCGCGCGGCGCGGGGCGGAGGGGTTCGCCACCGCGACGCCGCTCGCGCTCCTCGCGGGGATCACCTTCGGCACGATCGCGCTCTTGCCCTTCGCCTCCGCGGCAGTGTTACGCATCAACCTCAGGTAAGGCAGATTGCGCAGACCGCCGTGGCGGACTAAATCGAACCCGAGATCAGGGGACCGACGATGGAACAGCGCGCTACCGCTTCGCTCTGGGAATGGGCCAACCCGGTCAAGTTCCTGCGCCTCTCGGGCTGGCTGCTGCCCTGGGTCTCGTGGGGCGCCGCGATCTGCCTCGCGGTCGGGCTCGTCTGGGGCTTCTTCTTCACGCCGGACGACTTCCGTCAGGGCTCCACGGTGAAGATCATCTACCTGCACGTGCCCGCGGCGCTGATGGCCATCAACATCTGGATCATGATGCTCGTCACCTCGCTGATCTGGGTGATCCGGCGGCATCACGTCTCGGCGCTCGCCGCCAAGGCCGCGGCGCCCGTGGGCGTGGTGATGACGGCCATCGCGCTCGTGACCGGCGCCCTCTGGGGGCAGCCGATGTGGGGCACCTGGTGGGCCTGGGATCCGCGGCTGACGAGCTTCCTGATCCTGTTTCTCTTCTACCTCGGCTACGTTGCGCTCTGGGAAGCGATCGAGAACCCGGATACCGCGGCGGACCTGACGGCGGTTCTCTGCCTCGTGGGCTCCGTCTTCGCGCTTCTGTCGCGCTATGCGGTGCTTTTCTGGAACCAGGGGCTGCATCAGGGCGCCTCGCTGTCGCTCGACGCGGAGGAAAATGTGCACGACGTGTTCTGGTATCCCCTGCTCGTGTGCATCGCGGGCTTCGTGCTGCTCTTCATCGCGCTGCTGCTGCTCAGGACCCGTACCGAGATCCGGGCACGGCGCATCAAGGCGCTTCAGGCGCGGGAGCGGACGGCATGATGCCGGATCTCGGCAAATACGCCTTCGCGGTGCTTGCCTCCTACGGGTCGAGCATTGCGCTCATCGCGGTGATCGTCTGGGCGAGCCTGCGCCGCGCGCGGCGGATCCGCGTGGAACTGGAACAGGTGGAGGCACGCCGCAATGGCGAGAGTTAGCCCGCTGATGGTCCTGCCGCCGGTCCTCTTCCTGGCGATCGCGGCGCTCTTCTATTTCGGCATGAACCGCGAGAACAAGGATTCCATCCCCTCGGCGCGGCAGGGGCAATCCGCGCCGCCGGTGCAGCTGACCGAGCTTCAGGGCAAGACACCCTTCACAGACGCCGACCTGCGCGAGGGGGGTGTGAAGCTGGTCAACTACTGGGCGAGCTGGTGCGCGCCCTGCCGCGTGGAGCACCCGCACCTCGAGACGCTCGCGGACGAGGGCATCCCGATCTACGGCATCAACTACAAGGACGAGCCGGGCAATGCGCTCGGTTTCCTCGAGGAGCTGGGCGACCCCTATGAGGCGATCGGCGCCGACGCGAACGGGCGCATGGCGCTCGACTGGGGCGTCTACGGCGTGCCCGAGACCTACGTGATCGACGCGGACGGCACGATCGTCACGCGCTTCGCCGGTCCGATCACGGAGCGCGTGCTCGAGACGACGATCCGGCCGGCCATCGAGGAGGCGCGCGGCGTCGCCGAGTAGGCCGCTCAACCGCCGAACACCAAGGCAAGCGCGATCAGGGCCGCCGCCTCCAGGCAGGGGGCGGAAAGGGCGGGCAGCGCCCGGCGTCTTCTTGTCCGCGGCATCGGCACCCTCCAGAAACGAATTACCCCCGCCGGGGGCGGGGGTAACAGCGGTGCGTTAACGAAAGATTGGCCGGCGCGGGGCCGGGCGGCGTCACTCCGCCGCCATCGGCTCCTGCGCAAGGTTGCGGAGCACGTAGTGCAGCACGCCGCCATTCTCGACGTATTCCTTCTCGACGGCCGTATCGATGCGGCACTTGAGGGTGATGTCCTTCGTCGTGCCGTCCGCGTAGGTGATCGTGGCCGTCACCTCCTGCTGCGGCTTGACCGTCTCGAGGCCCTTGATCGTCACGCTTTCCTCGCCGGTGAGGCCGAGCGTCTTGCGCGAGTCGCCGCCGGTGAACTCGAACGGGATCACGCCCATGCCGACCAGGTTGGAGCGGTGGATGCGCTCGTAGCTCTCGGCGATCACGGCGCGCACGCCCAGAAGCGCGGTGCCCTTGGCCGCCCAGTCGCGCGAGGAGCCGGCGCCGTACTGTTCGCCGGCGATCACGACGAGCGGCACGCCCTTCTCCTGCCAGGCCATGGCGGCGTCGTAGATCGGCATCTGCGATCCGTCCGGGCCGAGCGTATAGCCGCCCTCGACACCATCCAGCATCTCGTTCCTGATGCGGATGTTGGCGAAGGTGCCCCGCATCATCACTTCGTGGTTGCCGCGGCGCGAGCCATAGCTGTTGAAGTCGCGCGGCGAGACCTGCCGCTCGGTCAGGTACTTGCCCGCGGGGGTGTCGGCCTTGAACGCGCCGGCCGGGGAGATGTGGTCGGTCGTGACCATGTCCCCGAAGAGGCCGAGGATACGCGCCCCCTCGACGTCCTCGATGGTGCCGGCCTCCGGGCTCATGTCCTGGAAGTAGGGCGGGTTCTGCACGTAGGTCGAATGCGCCGGCCAGTCGTAGGTCTCGCTGTCGGTGGTCTCGACATCGCGCCACTTCTCGTCGCCCTTGAAGACGTCGGCGTATTTCTCCTGGAACGCGTCGCGGGTCACCGTCCGCTCGACGAGTTCCGCGATCTCCTTCGGGTCCGGCCAGATGTCCTTGAGGTAGACCGGGTTGCCGTCCTTGTCCTCGCCCAGCGGCTCGCGGGTGATGTCCACGTTCATGTCGCCCACCAGCGCATAGGCCACGCAGAGCGGCGGGCTGGCGAGGTAGTTGGCGCGCACGTCGGGGCTGATCCGGCCCTCGAAGTTGCGGTTGCCCGAGAGCACCGAGACCCCGATCAGGTCGTTGTCGTTGATGCACTTCGAGATTTCCGGCGCGAGCGGGCCGGAGTTGCCGATGCAGGTGGTGCAGCCGTAGCCCACGAGGTTGAAGCCGATGGCGTCCAGATCCTCCTGCAGGCCCGCGGCCTCGAGGTAGTGGGAGACGACCTGGCTTCCGGGGGCGAGCGAGGTCTTGACCCAGGGCTTGCGGTTCAGCCCCTTCTCCCGCGCCTTCCGTGCCACGAGGCCTGCGCCGATCATCACGTAGGGGTTCGAGGTGTTCGTGCAGGAGGTGATCGAGGCGATCACGATCGAGCCGTCGTGCATCTGATAGCGATGCTCGTCGGTCTCGACGAAGCCGCGCTTGTGGTGGCCCTCGTCGCCAGGGATCTCCACCGGCTCCGGCGCGCCGCCTTCACCCTCCCAGCGGACCTCGGAGGTGTGGTTGAGGTCTCCGCCTTCGCGTTGGCCCTTGACGTAGTCGTGGAAGGCCGTCGCCGCCTTGTCGAGCGCGATGTAGTCCTGCGGGCGCTTCGGCCCCGAGATCGCAGGCACGATCTCGCCCATGTCGAGGTGCAGCGTGTCGGTATAGACCGGCGCGTAATCCGGCCCGCGCCACATGCCGTTGGCCTTGGCGTAGGCCTCCGCCAGCTCCACGCGCGCCTCGTCGCGCCCGGTCTGGCGCAGGTAGCGCAGCGTCTCGTCGTCCACGGGGAAGAAGCCGCAGGTGGCACCGTATTCGGGCGCCATGTTGGCGATGGTGGCCCGGTCGGCCAGCGGCAGGTGATCGAGCCCGTCGCCATAGAACTCCACGAACTTGCCGACGACGCCCTTGGCGCGCAGCATTTCGACGACCTTCAGCACGAGGTCCGTGCCCGTCGCTCCCTCCATCATGCGGCCGGTCAGCTCGAAGCCGACGACCTCCGGAATGAGCATCGAGATCGGCTGGCCCAGCATCGCGGCCTCGGCCTCGATGCCGCCCACGCCCCAGCCGAGCACGGCGGCGGCGTTGATCATCGTCGTGTGGCTGTCGGTGCCCACGAGGGTGTCGGGATAGGCGACTTCCTCGCCCGACTGGTCGGTGTCGGTCCAGACCGTCTGCGCGAGGTATTCGAGGTTCACCTGGTGGCAGATGCCGGTGCCCGGCGGCACGACGCGGAAGTTGTCGAAGGCCTTCTGCCCCCACTTGAGGAAGGTATAGCGCTCGATGTTGCGCTCGTACTCCCGGTCCACGTTCATCTGGAAGGCGCGGGGGTTGCCGTATTCGTCGATCATCACCGAGTGGTCGATGACGAGGTCCACCGGGTTGAGCGGGTTGATCTTCTGCGCGTCGCCGCCGAGCTTCCGGATGCCGTCGCGCATCGCGGCGAGGTCGACCACCGCCGGCACGCCCGTGAAGTCCTGCATCAGCACCCGCGCGGGGCGATAGGCGATCTCGCGCTGGGTCTTGCCGCCCTGCGCGGCCCAGTCCGAGAAGGCGCGGATGTCGTCGGTATCGACCGTCTTGCCGTCCTCGAAGCGCAGCATGTTCTCGAGCACGACCTTGAGCACCGCGGGCAGGCGCGAGAAGTCGCCCAGCCCGGCCTCCTCGGCCGCGTGGATCGAGTAATAGGCGTAGTGCGCGCCGCCCGCCTCGAGGCGGCGGCGGGTGCTGGCGGTGTCCTGTCCGGTGACGATGGGCATCTGCTGGCCTCCGTGAGGTGTCTGCGGGCGCGCGGCCATCCGGCGTGACCATCCGGGCCGCTGGCGCCGCTCTCGCCATGCATGTATCGCCTCGGGGGGCGCCGGATCAAGGGGGCGCGCCGCATTTTGTATACGACAGTGCACATTCACGGTCGCGCCACTCTCGCAAAACGGTGATTGGCCTCGGCACCGCCGCGCGCTTTAGTGAGACTTGGCCGAGTGGGGCATCACGGCACCGGAGCAGGCGACGAGATGACGAGTATCCTGAGGATCTGCGCGGCGCTCTGGATGGCGCTCGCCGCGGCGGCCGCGGCGGCGGGCGAACGCGGCGTTCTGGTGGAGCTCTTCACGTCGCAGGGGTGTTCGGCCTGCCCGCCGGCGGACCGGCTGATCGCCGACCTGGCGGAGCGCGACGACGTGATCGCGCTCTCGCTGCATGTCGATTACTGGGATTACATCGGCTGGAAGGACAGTTTCGCGCAGCCGGGCTTCACCGCGCGTCAGAAGGCCTATGCCCGTGCCAATCACAGCCGGTCGATCTTCACGCCTCAGATCATCGTGGGCGGCGAGGACCGGATCATGGGGGCCAAGGCGATGACCGTCCTCGACCGGATCCGCGCCCACGCGGAGGCGCCGACGCCGATCTCGCTCCGGCTGCGTCGCGAGAACGGGCAGCTTGTCGTCGCCGTGTCCGCCGATCGGCCGGTCGGTCGCACGGTGGTTCAGCTCGTGCGTTACCGTCCCTCCGCCACGGTCCACATCACGAAGGGCGAAAACGCGGGGCGCACGGCCGAGTACCACAATATCGTGACCGCGTGGCGGGCGCTCGCCCGCTGGGACGGGGCAGCGCCGCTGCGGCTGAGCACCGAGGTGGAAGGCGCGCAACCGGTGGTCGTGATCGTGCAGGCCGAGGGTCACGGGCCGGTGCTGGCCGCCGCGCGCCTGCGCTGACGCCGGGCCTGCCGCTCGGGCTTCCAGCGGCGGTGAATCCAGAACCATTGCCCCGGTGTCTCGCGCACCCGCGCCTCGAGGCGCGCGCTCATCTCGCGCGTCATCTCCAGCGGATCGCCCGGCGGGATCGGCGCCTCGAAGACGAGGCGGAAACCCAGCCCGTCCGGCTGCCGGAGGCCGAAGAAGGGGATCAGCTCCGCGCTGGTCTTGCGCGCGATCTCGGCGGCGGAGGTGAGCGTCGGCGCGGGTTGGCCCAGAAAGTCGATCAGCGCGCCGGCGCCGGCATAGGTGTCGAAGAGCAGCACGCCCATGCCCCCTGCTCGAAGGTGGCGCACGAGGCCCATCGTGCCGCGGCGGCCCTGTTCGAAGACCGGGCCGGAGAGCGCGTGCATGTTCGCCGCATAGTGTGCGTTGAAATGGGGGTTGGCCATCGGCCGGTAGAGACCGCCCACCCGATAGCCCCGCTCGACGAGGGCCGCGCGCGGCGCCTCGTGGTTGCCGAAATGCCCCGTCACGAGAAGGACGGGACGTCCCTCGGCCCGGGCCCTCTCCAGCGCGGCGACGCCCGTGCCCTCCAGCGGCAGGCCGCGCACCCGCGCGCGCAGGCCCGCCACATCGTAGTTCTCGATCATGGTGCGGCCCGCGTTCTCGGCCGCGGCGTCGGCAATGCGGTGACGCTCCCCCTCCGGCAGGTCGGGCCAGACGTGGGCGAGGTTGGCGCGCGCCCGCGCCCGCCAGCCGGCCAGCGGCGCGACGACCCGGCGCACGAGCCAGCCCATCAGCCGCACGCGCGCGCCCCAGGGCAGGACGAGCGCAAGGCGGATCGCCACCCGCCCCGCGAGATCGGTCGCGCGGTCCACACGGTCGTTGCGCGATTGTGTCGCCCGTTTCGCCATGACCCGTCAGGCTTGCTGCGTCTCGCGGTGCCAGACGTAGAGGCCCGCGCCGGCGATGACGCCCATGCCCGCGAGCGTCCAGAGATCCGGCACCTCTCCGAAGAAAAGGAGCCCCCAGAGCGTGGCGAAGACGAGCCCCGCGTAGGCGAAGGGCGCGACGAGCGCCGCCTCCCCCTGCTGCAGCGCCGTGATCAGCAGAAGCTGCGCCAGCGTCGCCAGCACTGCGAGCGCGCCGACGCGCAGAAGCGTGCCGGTATCGAAGGCCGGCCAGTAGAAGGGCACGATGCAGGACAGCACGATCGCGCCCAGGAGCCCGGTGTAGACGAGCGAGGTCCAGCGGTCCTCGTCCCGGCCGACGAAGCGCGTGGTCAGCGCATAGGCCGAGTAGAAACAGGCCGCGCCCAAGGGCAGCAGCGCATGCGGCGTGAAGACGGCCGTGCCGGGGCGGATGATCAGGAGCGCCCCGGCGAGCGCCGCGAGCACGCCGAACGTGCGGCGCGGGCCGAGCCGTTCGCCCAGGAAGAGCGCGGCCCCGAGCGTGATCAGGAGCGGGTTGACGTTCATCACCGCCGTCGCCTGCGCGATGCCGATGTTGGCGAGGCCCCAGAAGAAGAGCGCCGTCGCGCCGAGAAGGTAAAGCGAGCGCAGCACCTGAAGGCCCGGGTAGCGGGTGCGCAGCACCGATCCGAGGCGCGGCGCCACGAGGATCAGCACCACCACCGTCTGCCCGAGGTAGCGCACCCAGAGCGTCGGCACGATGCCGATGCGGCCCGTCAGCGCCTTCGCCGTCGCATCCATGAGCGTGAAGCAGAAGACCGCCCCGATCATCAGCAGGATCGCTCGCGCGGCGTTGCCCGGCACGGCCGGCTGGCGCGGCGGCGGTGTCGGGGCAGGGGAGGGGGCGGGCGGCGGCATGGCGCGACAGTAGGCCCGGCCCCTGCGGGTGTCCATGCCGCCCCGCGGCCCCGCGCGGGCGCTCAGCCGTCATCGGCGGCGGGGGGTACGGCGAGCGTGATCTCCCCGGCGGTTTCCATCCGGCGTATCTCGGCCACGATCTCGCCCATGGCGGCTTCCGCCTCGGCCGGGTCGGCCGTGGTGTCGGCGACCGACTCGCGCAGCGTCTCGGCAAGGCGGCGCGGCAGGCTCGCCAGCAGGAACTCCGCCGCGTCCCCGTCGCCGGCGCCCACCGCGAGGGCGCCGGAGAGCGCGGTGGCGAGGCGCGCCTGATCGAGGCCGCGCAGAACTTTCGGCACATCGCGCCGGTCCAGCCGGGCGGGAATGTCGGCGAAGGTGAAGATCGCGCGGCGCACCCGGGCGGCGAAGGCGGCGTCCGTCGCCTCGAGCCCCTCGAGCACCTCCTCGCGCGTGGCGGCGCGGGAGAAGTCGAGGATCGCGCCGACCCGGTCGACCGGGGCGTCGTCGAAGGCGCGGTCGGGCCGGGCATCCAGCTGTGCGGCGAGGCTGACGCCGATGCGCTGCACCGCCTCGGGCGTGATGCCGGCGGTGAGGGAGACGGCATAGGTGATGCGCCGCGCCCGTTCGCCGGGGAGTTTGCCCAGAAGCGCGGCGGCGGTGGACACGTCGAGCTTCGACAGCAGAACCGCCGCGACCTCGATGCTTTCGTCGAGCGCGAAGG
The DNA here is from genome assembly GCF_041685465.1 of Rhodosalinus sp. Classification (NCBI taxonomy): domain Bacteria; kingdom Pseudomonadati; phylum Pseudomonadota; class Alphaproteobacteria; order Rhodobacterales; family Paracoccaceae; genus Rhodosalinus; species Rhodosalinus sp. The sequence continues at coordinate 26,398 of NZ_JAWLFS010000005.1, forward strand.
GCACGAGATCCTCGACCGGGCGGGCGCGCAGGCGGGTCCATGGATCGCCGGTCTGGCGCACACCGGCCTCGCGCCGGATGCGTTCGGCGGTGTGGCGGCTGATCCGCCCGTCGAGCAGCGCCAGCGCCCCGGCCATGCCGCCGGGGAAGGCGAGGCCCACCGCCTCGAGTTCGTCGAGGAATTCCTGCACGACCTGCGCGAGCGTCGCGCGGTCGACGTAGCGGAGCTTCGCCATCGTCGCCGTCAACTCGGCCTGCATCGCGTCGGGGAGCTGCGCGAGGGGCAGGTCCGCCCCCTCCGTCAGCAGGAAACGCACGACGATCGCCGCCTTCTGCCGGCGGCTCAGGCGCGGCGCG
>NZ_JAWLFS010000172.1:0-6633 GCF_041685465.1 Rhodosalinus sp.
AGGTTGGCCTCCACCATCTCCTTCTTGGCCTGCCGGGCCTCCTTCTCGCCCTTCTGGACCTGGTTCACGATGCGGCGGAACTCGGAGATGTCGAGGCCGACGTACTGGCCCACCTGCGCCATCTCGGCACGGAGCTCCTCCACCCGGCCCGAGAACCGATCGCAGAAGGTCTGCCAGCCGCGGCCGGGCTTCGCGCCCATGCGGTCGAGCCACGCCGGGTCGAGCTCGGAGCCGCGGTAGGCGTCGACGAAGTCCTTGCGGTTGATCCGCGCCTGGTCGGCGAGCTTCACCATCGCACCGTCGATGCCCATGATCCGGCGGTTGATGCCGTAAAGCTGATCGATCAGCGCCTCGATGCGGTTGTTGTGCAGATGGAGCGAGTTCACCAGTTCCACGATTTCGGCGCGCAGGGCCTGATAGGTGGCCTCCTGCTCGGCCGTGAAGGAGCCGTCCTCGTTCAGCGTGGCCGAGATGCGCGCGTCCTGCATGTCGGAGAGGCGGGAGAAATCCTCGGCGATGCGGTCGAGCGTCTCGAGCACGCGGGGCTTGAGCGCGGCCTCCATCGCGGCCAGCGACATGTTGCCCTGATCGTCGTCGTCCTCGTCGTCCTCGCGCTGGATCGGGTTGCCGTCGGCGTCGTACTCGGGCTCGCGCGTCTCCTTCTTCTCGTCGGTCTCGGTGGGGGCTTCGGCCTGCACGACCGGCTCTTCGGTCTCGCCATCGCCGAGCTGATTGCCGAAGGTCGTCTCGAGGTCGATCACATCTCGCAGGAGGATATCCTCGGAGAGGAGCTCGTCGCGCCAGATGGTGATCGCCTGGAAGGTGAGCGGGCTCTCGCAGAGGCCCGCGATCATGCAGTTGCGGCCCGCCTCGATCCGCTTGGCGATGGCGATCTCGCCCTCGCGCGACAGGAGCTCGACCGAGCCCATCTCGCGCAGGTACATGCGCACCGGATCGTCCGTGCGGTCGAGCTTCTCGGACTCGGAGGAGGCGACCGCGACGTCCTTGGTGCTGGAGGCTTCGACGAGTTCGGTCGAGCCCTTGTCGTCCTCCTCGACCTCTTCCTCCTCGATGATGTTGATGCCCATCTCAGAGAGCATCGACATCACGTCCTCGATCTGCTCCGAGGAGACCTGATCCGGCGGCAGCACGGAGTTGAGCTGATCGTAGGTGATGTAACCGCGCTCGCGCGCCTGCGAGATCATCTTCTTGACCGCCGCCTGGCTCATGTCGAGCGTCAGCGCGGTCTCCTGATCCTGCTCTTCGGTCTTGCGGTCCTCGGTGTCCTTGGCGGCCATTCAGGTCTCCTGGCTGTCAGGGCGAGTCGGATGTCACGAATCATTAGCGCGGGTAAGTGATTCGGACAGCCGGTGCCCCTCATTTTTCCGGAATCTGTCGTGTTGCGGCCTCAGCGCCCCGATTCGCCCAGACCGAGCTCCTCCAGCATCTTCAGCAGCGCCTCGTGTTCGCGCCGGTCGATTCGCGCCCCGTTCTCGGCGACATCGTAATCCGCGCGATCCTCCTGCATGGCGCGCGCCGCCTTCTGGCGCGCCTCGGCCGCGTCGCGCAGGCGCCAGGTCAGGGTTTCGGTCGCCAGGCCGGCGATGTCTTCCTCCGCCTCGCTCAGTTCCATCCGATGGCCGCGTTCCGCCTCGAGCCGATCGAGCGCGCCCGCCACGGCCTGCCGGGCCGCGTCGCGATCCTCCGGCCGGCGGCGGAACGGCATGACCGCGAGATGGTCCAGCGCGTCCAGACGTTCAAGAGGCTCCGGCCCCAAAACTTCTCGGGCACGGGCACGCAACGCCTCCGGGGCCTCCCCGGCGTGCGCGAGGATCAGCTCGGCCAGCGCGGCCGCGCCGGGCTCCGACCACTCCAGCGCCTCCAGCCGCGCCTCGACGTCGAGCGCCAGGGAGGGGTGCAGGAAAAGCGCGGAGAGAATCACCGATTCGGCGAGGCGCTCGCCCCCCGGCCCCTCCGCCGCGGCGGCGAGCGCCGAGCGTTGCGTGCTGGGCCGCGGCTGCGCCTCGGGCGGCGGGCCGCGGCGCGCTCCGCGCCGCTCCGTGCGCCCCCGGAAGAGCTGATAGCGCTTTTCGCGGATCGCCTCGCCGTAGTGGCGGCGCAGGCCCGCGTCCTCGATCTTGGCGAGTTCGGCACGCAGCCGCGCGTCGAGCGCCGCGCGCCGCTCGGGACTGTCGAGCACCTTGCCCTCGGTCTCGCGGCGCCAGAGCAGATCGACCATCGGCACGGCGCTGTCGATGAGCTTGCCGAGCGCCGCCGCGCCGCCCGCGCGCAGAAGGTCGTCCGGGTCCTGTCCCGGCGGCATCAGCACGAAGCGCAGCCCCTTGCCCGCGCGCAGCTTCGGCAGCGTCAGGTCGATCAGCCGGTAGGCCGCGGCGATCCCGGCCCGGTCCCCGTCGAGCGCGACCAGCGGCTCGTCCGCCATCCGCCAGAGAAGCTCCAGCTGATCGCCGGTGACCGCGGTGCCGAGCGGCGCGACCGCCGCCTCGAAGCCCGCGCGCACGAGCGCAATCACGTCCATGTAGCCCTCGGCCACGATCAGCGGCTGGCCCTTGCCGGCCGCCTCGCGCGCGGGGCCGTGGTTGTAGAGGCTGCGCGACTTGTCGAAGAGCGGCGTTGACGGCGAGTTGAGGTATTTCGCCCGCGCGTCCGCGCGCATCGCCCGCCCGCCGAGGCCGATCGCCCGCCCCTGCGCGTCGCGGATCGGAAAGACGATGCGCCCGCGGAACCGGTCGTAGGCCGCGCCGCCGTCGTCGGGCTCCGCGGCGAGGCCCGCGTCCACGATCAGCTTGTCCTCGATCCCCTTTCCGCGCAGCGCCTCGAAGAGCCCGCGCCGCGCCTCCGGCGCGAAGCCGATCTCGAACCGCGCGAGCGCCGCCTCGTCGAGCCCGCGCCGCGCGAGGTAATCGCGCGCCTCGCCGGCCGCCGCGGTGGAAAGCTGCATGCGGTAGTGACGCACCGCAGCCTCCATCGCCTCGCGCAGGCGGGTGAGGTGGTCGGCCTTCTCCTGCGCCTGGGGGTCGCGGGCGGGCATCTGCATCCCGGCTTCCCGCGCGAGGATCTCCACCGCCTCCATGAAGTCGGCGTTCTCCGTCTCGCGCACGAAGGAGATCGCGTCGCCCTTCGCGTGGCAGCCGAAGCAGTAGTAGAAGCCCTTGCGGTCGTCGACGTGGAAGCTCGCCGTCTTTTCCTGGTGGAAGGGGCACGGCGCCCACATGTCGCCCTTGGCCTGGTTGGACTTGCGGGTGTCCCACATGACCTTGCGCCCCACAACCTGAGCAAGGCTCAGGCGGCTGCGCAACTCGTCGAGGAATCCGGGAGGCAGGCTCATGCCTTCTATATCGGGTGCACGTGCCCGGCTGTCCAGTTCCCCCGGGCTACTCCATCGCCGCGCCCTGTTCGAGGCATTGCTCGACGAAGGCGGCGCGGATCTCCTCGGGCTCCAGCGCGTCGGCGGGCAGCGTCCAGACCCAGGCCGCGATCCGAGGCGCGAGCGTCTCGACCGAGGGGGCGTCGGCATGCGCCTCGGCGATGCCGGCGGCGGCCTCCGCCTCGTCCGCGGTCGCGCGGCGCATCTCCGCGGCCTCTGCGGCCATCGCGGCGGAGGTCTCGCAAAGCACGCGCAGCTCGTCGGCCGGAGCCGTCGCAGGCACAGCGAGGCCGAGGATCAGGGCGGACATGATGTGGCGCATGGGCAGGGCCTCCTTTTCGCGGCGCGCCTACCCGTCGGAGGCGCCCGCGTCCAGCCCGCGCCGCGCCGCGACGCTCTCCATGGCCTCGTGCACCTCGTGCACGAGTGTCCCGGCCATCGAGCGGAAGGCCATGATCCGCAGGCGCTCGGGCCCGGTGCGCGTGATGCTGACGCTCATGTGGCCGAGCAGCGTGCGCGCCGTCGCCCCCTCGGCGAAGACATGGGCGCGCAGGTCCACCGGCACCAGCCGCGCGAGCGCCTCCGGCCCCGCGTCGCCCGAGAGCTCCACCACCGCCCAGGCGTCGGACTGGTCGGTGAGCGCGGCCTGCGCGGCGAGCGACGGGTCGGGCGCGGGGCCGATCAGCATCGCCTGATCCATGCCGGTCCAGATCATGCTCGCCGTCTCGGAAAGATGCGCCGCACCCGGCGCGGGCCAGCCCACACCATGCGCCGCACGGAGCGCGGCGTCGAGCGCCCCGGCCTGCCCCGGCCCCGGCATCAGGGAGGTGATCCGCCCCGGCTCCACCTCCTCGAGCCGCATCGCCCCCGCGCGGCGCGGCAGCAGCCCCGCGCAGGGTGTCCTCGCCGTCAGCTCAGCCACGCAGCCGCCCTCCCTCCGGATCGTATTGCACCGGCTCCTGCACCGTGGCGCGCACGCGCGTGCCGCGCAGGTGATCGACGAGGACCACCGTCTCGCCGTGCCGCGCCCGACCGTCGCGCAGGAAGCCGAGCGCCAGCCACCCGCCGAAGGCCACCGAGGGCGCGACCGAGGTGACATAGCCCTGATCGTTCTCGCGCACCGCCTCCGCACCCTCGGCGAAGACATGCGCGCCGGCGCTCATCGCCACGCCCGCCTCGACCGGGCGGAAGCCCACGAGCTGCTCGCGGTCGTCCCCCGAAAGCCCCTCGCGGGACGCGGCCGCCTTGCCGATGCAGTCGCTCTTCGCGCTCACCATCCGCCCCATGCCGATGTCGAAGGCCGTGGTGCGCCCGTGGATCTCGGCATGCGTGATGAAGCCCTTCTCGACCCGCAGCGCGTTCAGCGCCTCCATGCCGTAGGGCCCGCCGCCCAGCGCCTCGGCGCGGGAGAGAAGCGCGTCGAAGAGCGCCGCGCCGTAGCGCGCCGGCAGCGCGATCTCGTAGCCCTCTTCGCCCGAGAAGGAGATGCGGAAGAGCCGCCCGGCGATCCCCTGCACCGTGACCGGCCCGCAGGACATGAAGGGCCAGGCGCTCTTGTCGAGCCCCCCGTCGATCAGCCCGTCGAGAAGCTCCGCCGATTTCGGCCCGGCGACGGCGAACTGCGCCCACTGCTCGGTCACCGAGACGAGCCGCACGTCCCAATCCGGGCAGAGGCCCTGGCGCACCCACTCGAGATGCGCCATCACCTCTCCGGCGGCGGCGGTCGTGGTGGTGGTGACGAAATGGTCCTCGGCCAGCCGCGCGGTGGTCCCGTCGTCCATGACGTGCCCGTCCTCGCGCAGCATCAGCCCGTAGCGCACGCGCCCCGGCTTCAGCGTCGAGAAGGTGTTGGCGTAGACGAAATCGAGAAAGCGCGCGGCGTCCGCCCCCTGCACGTCGATCTTGCCCAGCGTCGAGACGTCGGCCACGCCCACCGCCTCGCGCACCATGCGCGCCTCGCGCCGGCAGGCGGCCTCCCAACCCTCGTCGCCTTTCGGGAAATAGCTCGGCCGGTACCAGAGCCCCGCCTCGATCATCGGCGCGCCGCGCGCGCGGCTGGCCGCGTGGCTCGTCGTGTGGCGCACGGGCGCGAAACCCTCGCCCTGCGCCCCCGCGCCCATGGCGGCGATCGGGACCGGCACGTAAGGCGGGCGGAAAGTCGTCGTCCCCGTGTCGGGGATGGCGCGCCCGGTGGCATCGGCGAGGACGGCCAATGCCGCGACGTTGGAGCTCTTGCCCTGATCGGGCGCCATCCCTTGCGTCGTGTAGCGCTTCATGTGCTCGACGGAGCGGTAGTTCTCCCGCGCGGCGAGCTTCACGTCCTTCACGGTCACGTCGTTCTGGAAATCGAGCCAGGCACGGCCCTTGCCCTCGACCGCCCAGAGCGGGCGCAGGCGGTAGGGCGCGTCCTCGGACTCCGGCACCTCCGCAGCCGGTGACCGCCGCCCGAGATCGGCGAGCGCCTCCGCCGCCGCGCGCGCGCCCGCCTCGAGGCAGCCGCGCGTGGAGAAGACGCCGGCGCAGGCCCCCGCGGGCGCGAGCCCCGGCACCGCGCCCTCTGCCGGCACGAAGGCCGCGATGTCCTCGCGCCAGACGGGGCGGCCGTTCATGTGACAGGTCAGATGCACCGTCGGGTTCCAGCCGCCCGAGACCGCGAGCGTGTCCGCGGCGAGGCGCTCCTCCCGCCCGTCCTCCAGCCGCAGCGTCACGGCCTCCACCCCCTGCCGCCCACCGGAGGTGCCGGTGACCACCGCGCCGCGATAGGTCGGCACGCCAGCGACCTCGGGCGCGTCGGGGCGCGGGTCCACCATCGCCGCGACATGCACGCCGGCGGCGACAAGATCACGCGCCGTGCGCTGCGCGTCGTCGGTGTTGCCGAAGACGACCGCGGACCGCCCCGGCACGACGCCCCAGCGGTGCAGGTAGCTGCGCAGGGCGGAGGCCATCATCACGCCCGGCCGGTCGTTGCCGGCGAAGGCCACGGGCCGCTCGAGCGCCCCGGCGGCAAGCACCGCGCGCCGCGCCGCGATGCGCCAGAAGCACGCGCGCGGCAGCCCCGGCGCGGGGCGGGCCATGTGCGCGCTCACCCGCTCCAGCGCGCCGTAGGTGCCCTGGTCGTAGGCGCCCGTGACCGTCGTGCGCGGCATCACCCGGACGTTCGGCAGGCTCGACAACTCGGCCATCACGGCGGCGACCCAGACATGCGCGGGCTGGCCCGCCACGGTCTCGTCCTCCGACAGGAGCCG
>NZ_JAWLFS010000173.1:0-6605 GCF_041685465.1 Rhodosalinus sp.
GCGCGGTCCGGCGCGGGCGGCATCCCACCTTCTTCGCAAGGATGGTGATCCGGCGCCCGCGCTGCCCTGTCACTCGATCAGGCGCAGCTGGTTGATCTGGCGCGCGATGGCGCGCCACGCGAACGAATACCTTGCAGCCACCAACAGACGTTGAGCCCCCGACGCTCACATCGGCAAGCCACTGCCTCGTCATTCCACGAGACGCACCTGGCGCACCTGCCGCGCGATCGAGCTGAAAGCGCTAGAGATCTCCAGACCCTCCACGCGGAAGAAATGGCTAACCGAAGAGGCGCAGTCCTCCAGGACACCGGCCGAGTGGTCGTTAACCTCAAAGCCTACGGTATAGATTATGATACCTTCATCCTTCGCGGCTTCACAGATCCGGCTCAGCCGCTGATCCTTCAACGTGCTGCTGACCGCGCCAAAGGGCTCATTGTCCCAAGCATAATAATCAGACGGATCCCCTGTCGCAAGGTAGCGCATGTAGGCATGATAGCGGACGGTCGTCTGCGACCAGAGATCACCGTAATCGAGCCTGACCGCATTATCGCCGCCCCAGGGCTCATCACGCCATTCTTCGGTGTCAGGGATGAAATAGGACGTCACGGTATCCGCCTCGTTGCAAACCCATGACCACCCGCCACTCCATTCCCAGCCGCAGTCCGACTCCACCTCTTCCTCAGTTTCGAAACTCAACCGCCCGCTGCCCGGATCGATCCAGAAATCGCTCGGACCGCTGCGATAGTCATCGTGCATCTCGTGGAGCGTGGTGTTCTGCCCGTCTGTCATGACGACCAGAACCTTCAGGACGTCAGTCTCATCCAGATCTCGCGGCCGACCAGTGAAGTCCGTGCTGACCATACCCGACTGGATCAGGGAATCGATGGCCGGTCTTGTAGAGGGGTCCAGCAGCGCAGCCCCCCATTTCACACCGATGTCGATCGAAGTGTTGCCGCCCGCCGTCAGGTCATTGACCCGGTCCTTGATCGCCGCACCATCATGGCTGAAAGGCATAATCTCGGTGGATGGTTCGGTTCGGCAGACTGTATTGAACGGCCCGCGACCCGATGTGTAGTGGGAGAATGGATCGAAATGCGCCGCGCGCTCAAGCTGGGTATCCGTGTCGAGCCCGATCTGGTCGAATTGCGCATCCTCGAAGTTCACGCAATGGGAATGATCGTGCTCGTCGCTGACGTCGAACTGTTCCATCAGCTGGGCCCCAGCCGACACCTGCGTCGCGTAAGGCACGACCGAAAGTCCGATGGCGCCTTCCTCGGCGCTGTCGAGAAGGATGTCCGCGAATTCCTCCGAGGCGTCCTTGAGCCGGGGCAGTCGCTGAGCCGAGCCCATCGATCCCGAGATATCGAGTACCAGCGACACCTCGACCTCGCTCACCGCCTCTTCCGCGGTCGAGCCGGTAGCGATTGGCAGGCTGTCCTGGCCGAGCAGCCCGAGCAGGATCGTGTCCTGCGCCATCTCCGCGCTCACCGCCACATTTCGGAAGTTGAGGCCCTCGGTGACCTCGACGGCATCGAGGCTGTCCTCCAGCCCAGCCCGGGCGAGGTAGCTGCGCACCACCGCTTCCGGGTCCTGCTCCTGATCGAGGTCGGCGGCGGCGAGCACGGCGCGGTCGAGGGTGGACTGAAGCTGCGCCCGGCGCATCTCGGCGAGCATGATATCCACGCCGAGCGCGCCGACCGTCAGCATCATCAGCAGCATGAAGATCGACCAGACGGCGAGCGCACCGTCCTCCGCACGCCGGAAGGCGCGGAGCGCCTGCATCGTTCCCCGCCGAATCCCACCCCGAACCATACCCGCGTGCCTCCGTCAAAACCCGCCGTGCCGGATCGCGGACCGCGCCGACACGGGAGCGAGAGAAACGCGGAACTCGCGGCGAATTTGAGGCAACCCGGTGAAAATGCGCAGGCGGGTCAGCCCTTCACCACGACCCTCGGCGCCACCACGTCGATGCCGAGTGCCCGGCCGACCGCGTAGTTGGTCAGCCGGCCCGCGTGCACGTTCAGCCCCTCGAGGAGGTGCGGATCGTCGGCGCAGGCCTGCTGCCAGCCCTTGTCGGCGAGCGCGAGCAGGAAGGGGAGCGTCGCGTTGCCCAGCGCCTGCGTCGCCGTGCGCGGTACGGCGCCCGGCATGTTGGCGACGCAGTAGTGCATGATGCCCTCCACCTCGAAGACCGGATCGTCGTGCGTCGTGGGCCGCGAGGTCTCGAAGCAGCCGCCCTGGTCGATCGCCACGTCCACCACCGCCGCGCCGGGCTTCATCGTGGAAAGCTGCGCCCGGGTGACGAGCCTCGGCGCGGCAGCGCCGGGGATCAGCACGGCGCCGATCACCAGGTCGGCCTCGGCCACGCAGGCGGCGTTCGCGCCGCGGCTGGCGTAGCGGCCGCGGAACAGGTGGCCATAGGCCTCGTCCAGCCGGCGCAGCCGCGGCAGCGAGGTGTCGAGCACCGTGACCTCCGCGCCCATGCCTGCGGCCACGCGCGCGGCCTGCGTGCCGACGACGCCGCCGCCGATCACCGCGACCTTCGCCGGCGGCACGCCGGGCACGCCGCCCATCAGCACGCCGCGTCCGCCGTTCGCCTTCTGCAGGGTCCAGGCGCCCATCTGCGGCGCGAGCTTGCCGGCGACCTCGGACATCGGCGCGAGCAGCGGCAGGCCGCCGTCACGGCCGGTCACCGTTTCGTAGGCGATCGCGGTGACGCCGGAGGCGAGCAGGTCGCGCGTCTGCTCCGGGTCGGGGGCGAGGTGCAGATAGGTGAAAAGGACCTGCCCCTCGCGCAGGCGGCGGCGCTCCGCGGCCTGCGGCTCCTTCACCTTCACGATCAGCTCGGCCTCGGCGAAGACCTCCTCGGCCGTCTCGACGATGCGCGCGCCGGCGGCGGTGTAGTCCGCGTCCTCGAAGCCCGCGCCGCGGCCGGCGCCGGCCTCCACGAGCACCGCGTGGCCGTGCGCCACCGCCTCGCGCGCGGCCTCGGGCGTCAGGCCGACGCGGTATTCCTGCGGCTTGATCTCCTTCGGGCAACCGATCTTCATGGCGAAGCTCCTCCTCTGTTCAGCGCCAATGTGCCCGGGTCGCCGCGCAAATGCGTCGGAAATCCTCTCGCGTTTCACGCTTTACACGCGATAATCTGCGCGCATTCAGGGCGTCAGGCGCAGGACCTTCCGCGATGCAGATCGACGACACCGACCGGCGCATTCTCCGCGTGCTGCAACGTGAGGGACGAATCTCCAACGCCGAGCTTGCCGAGCGGGTGCATCTCTCGGCCTCGGCCTGTCACCGCCGCGTGCAGCGGCTGGAGGCGGCCGGAACGATCCGCGGATACGTCGCGCTGCTCGATCCGCGCCGCCTCGGCGTGCCGGCGACGGTCTTCGTCGAGATCACGCTGACGACACAGGCCGACGAGGTGCTGGAAGCCTTCGAACAGGCGGTGCGGCGGGTGCCCGACGTGCTGGAATGCCACCTGATGGCCGGGACGGCCGACTACATCCTGAAGCTCGTGGCCGAGGACACCGAGGATTTCGCCCGCATCCATCGGCAGTATCTCACCCGCCTGCCCGGCGTCGCGCAGATGAAGTCGAGCTTCGCGCTGCGCACCGTCTCGGAGACGACCGCGCTGCCGGTCTGACCGGCCCGCGCACAGGTGACCCGGATGCGCTCGGCCAAGGCAGAGAGTCCCGGAGGCCCCTACCGCCTCACGCCGCCGCGCCGCGCAGGAAGGCCGTGCCCCGGGCCAGCGCGTCCTCGGTCGTGGCGGCGTCGAAGGACAGGAAACTCAGCGCCGCGCGCTCCTGCTGGTCGAAGCCGTGGGTCACCCCGGAATAGACGTGCTCGCGCACCGGCAGGCCGCGGCCTGCCTCGCGCGCGACGAGGCTCCGGCAGGGTTTTTCGCTCGCGATGGCGTCGCCCTCGACCAGCAGGAAGAGCGCGGGGATGCGGCTGCGCCAGCCCTGCCGGCTCGCCCGCGAGAGCTGCCCGCAATAGGGATAGAGAAGCAGCGCCGCCGCCACCCCGTCGAGCGGGCGTTCCGCCATCCCCTCGGGCCAGTGGGTCAGCGTCAGCGGCACCTGCCCGTGGTCGGCCATCGACAGGAACTCCAGCACCGCCCATCCGCCGTGCGAGAAGCCGACGAGCGCGATGCGGCCCTCGTCCACCTCGGGTCGCGCCTTCGCCGCGGCGACCGCCACGGCCACGTCGCCCGCGCGCTCGGCCCCCGTGAGCAACTGGCCGGCGCAGATCAGCCGCCAGATCTGGAACTCCGTGAAGCCGCGCGGCGCGTGGCTGTCCACCACGAGCGAGGCCCAGCCCGCGGCGGCGAGCGCGCGCGCCCAGCGGTCGAGGTTGTCGCGCGGCCCGTCGCAGCCCGAGACGAGGATCGCGCAGGGCACAGGCCCCTCGGCCCCCTCGGGCGCGGTGAAGCGCAGATGCGGCGCGAGCAGGTGGGCGAGCGTCGCGGGATCGGTGCGCGGCACGGTGAGCCCGGTGTAGCGCCCGAGCATGTTCGCCGCGACGAGCGCGGCCGCCCCGCCCGCCGCCGCGGCCCCTGCGATCAGCGCCCACATGGCCGTCTCCCTTCCCTGCCGGGTCTTTCGGGGGCGAGTATGCCATGCCGCGGCGCGGCGCGCGAGGTCAGGCGGCCTCCACCTCCGCCACGGCCTCTTCCATCGCGGCGAGGAAGCGGGCAACCTCGGCCTCGCTGTTGTAGTGGCAGACCGAGACGCGGATGCAGTCCTCCCGCCCGAGCGGGCCGAGGATGTTGCCGCAGTAGTGGTCGTTCTTGCGGATGTGCACCCGCACGCCGCGCGCGCCCAGGTGATCGACCAGATCGGCGGAGGCCATCCCCTCGAGCCAGAGAGAGACGACACCCTCACGGCCCTCGGCCGACGCCGGCCCGATGAGCCGCACGCCCGGCATCTCGGCCACCCCGCGCTGGTTGCCCGTGCCATGCAGCATCGCGCCCAGGAGCCGCGCCTCGTGCGCCGCGATGGCCGCGCCCGCGGCCTCGATCCGGGCGCGGCGGTCCTCGGCGCCGCCGACCTCGGCGCCCAGCCAGTCGAGGTAGTCGATCACGTCCGAGAAGGTGGCGTAGGCCCCGGTGTCCCGCGTGCCGAGTTCCCATGCGCGCGCCGGCCCGCCCGCGAGTTGTTCGTGCGGCAGCGCCGTCAGCCGCTCGGAGGCCCAGCCGACGCCGTAGCCGTGGCGCGAGAACATCTTGTAGGGTGAGACCGCGTAGCCGTCGGCGCCCGCGACAGAGACCGCGCCGTGGCTCGCGTGCTGGATGCCGTCCACGATCACGAAGGCCTCCGGCGCGACCGCGCGCACCGCCGCGATGACCGCCGGGACGTCCACCGCCATGCCGGTCACGGGCGAGGTGTGGACGATGCTGACCACCCGCGTCTCCGGCGTGACATGGGCGGCGTAGGCCTCCGCCGTGACGGTGGCAGTGGCGTCGTCGTGCGGGACGGCGACGAGCGGGCGGCCCGTCGCCTCGGCCCAATGCGCCATGGCGCTGCGGCTCGCCGGGTGCTCGAGCGTCGAGCAGAGCATCCCGCCGCCCGCCTCCGCGCCGGTCGCGGCGCTGCGGATCAGGCGGAAGAGGATCTCCGTCCCGCTTTCGCCCACGAAGACCTCGCCGTCCTCCGCCCCGAAGAAGGCGCGCATGTCGGCGCGGCCCCGCGCGATCGCGTCCATGAGCGCGCGGGAGGCGGCATTGGCGCGGCCCTGGTTGTCGGGCAGCGCGGCGTAGAAGGCCGAGGTCTCGGCGACTTTCTTCAGGTGCAGCGCACCGCCCGCATTCTCGAAGAAGACGCGCGGCCCCTCGAAAGGGCAGTCCTCGACATGGGCGAAGCGGGCTCTGACGGCCTCGATCAGGCCGGGGGTCTCTGCGATCACTGCGCGGGCTCCATTTCTGCGGCCTTGTCCCGGAGCCGCAGGCCCTTCGGATCGAAGGGCGCCTCCGCGAGGACGCGGGCGGCGTGCGGGCGGCCGAGGATCGCGACCTGCACCGCGTCCCCCGGCCCGGCCAGGTCCGGCGCGAGATACGCCAGCGCCAGCGACTTGTCCACGTGGTAGCCGTAGCCGCCCGAGCTCACCTGCCCCGCGGGCCTACCGTCGGGCAGGAAGACGGGCTCGCCGCCGCTGGCGTCGGCCTCGGTGGCCTCGATCTCCAGAATCCGCATCACTTCGCGCGGGGGATTGCCGGCCACCGCCTCCCAGGCCGGCTTGTTCAGGAAGTCCTTGTCGCGGCGGATGAGACCGTCGAGCCCCGATTCCTGCGGCCAGTATTCCGGGGAGTAATCCCGCCCCCAGGAGCCGTAGCCCTTCTCCAGCCGGAGCGACATCAGCGCCCGGCTGCCTGCGGGCCCCGCGCCCAAGCCGCGCCCCGCCTCGAGAAGCGCGGTGTAGAGCGCCACCTGGTCCCCGGCGGCGCAATGCAGCTCCCAGCCGAGTTCACCCGTGAAGGAGACGCGCAGCGCCACGCAGTCGATGCCCGCCACCGTGATCCGGCGCGACCGGAAGAAGGGGAAGGCGGCGTTGGAGAGATCGGCGTCGGTGAGCCGCGCCAGCAGGTCGCGCGCCCGGGGACCGGC
>NZ_JAWLFS010000174.1:0-6577 GCF_041685465.1 Rhodosalinus sp.
ATCGAGCACGTCAAGACACGGCGGGGCGACCGTCTCGCCGACGAGCCGGACCTTTACACAGGCGAGATCTGGGTGGGACAGGCCGCGCAGGAGGTCGGGTTGATCGACGGCGTGGCGCATCTCAAGCCCAAGTTGCAGGAGCTTTACGGCGAAAAGGTGCGCCTGCGCCGCTACGGCGTGCGCCGGCCGTTCTTCTCGCGGCTCGGCGCGGGCGTGGTGGATCAGGCGATCGGAGGCCTCGAAGAGCGCGCGGCCTACGCGCGGTTCGGCCTCTGACATGATCCTGAAGGTCACGGTCCTCTTCCTCGCCTTCATGGCCGTGCTGGCGATGTTCGGCAAGCTGCGCCTGCCCGGGCAGGACAGGCTCGCGGCGGCACGCTGCAAGCGCTGCGGCCGCTACCGGATCGGCAAGGGGCCGTGCCCCTGCGGCGCGGGAAGGGGCTGAGGCGATGACGGTCTGGCTCCTGACGGGGCTCGGCCTCGTGATCCTGCTGCTCGCGGGCGACGCGCTGGTGAAGGGGGCGGTGAACCTCGCGCTGCGCCTCGGCGTGCCGGCGCTGATCGTCGGGCTGACGATCGTGGCCTTCGGCACCTCGGCGCCCGAGCTTCTGATCTCGGTGCAGGCGGTGCTCGCCGACGCGCCGGGCATCGCGCTCGGCAACGTGGTGGGCTCGAACACGGCGAACATCCTGCTCGTGCTCGGGGTGCCGGCGGTCCTGACCGGGCTCGCGACCAGCGAATGCGACACGCGCAAGAGCTACGTCGTGATGCTCGCGGCCTCGGTGCTCTTCATCGCGCTCGCCTTCACCGGGAGCTTTGCATGGTGGTCGGGGCTGATCCTGCTCGCCGCGCTCGCCCTCGTCCTCGGCGAGAACTTCCTCGAGGCGCGCGCCCATCATGCCGACCACGCGGAGACCACGGAGCCGGAGGCCACCGCCGACCTCGAGGGCGCCGACCCGGAAATGCCGTGGTGGAAGATCTGGGGCTTCCTGATCCTCGGGCTCGTCGGCCTTCCGCTCGGCGCGAACATCCTCATCGAGAACGCGAGCGAGATCGCACGCATGTACGGCGTCTCCGAGACGGTGATCGGTCTCACGCTCATCGCGCTGGGCACCTCCCTGCCCGAGCTCGCGACCACGGTGATGGCCGGCTTTCGCCGACAGGCGGACATGGCGCTCGGCAACGTGATCGGCTCGAACATGTTCAACCTCCTGGCGATCATCGGGGTCACGTCCCTGATCGGCGAGGTGCCGGTGACGCGCGAGTTCCTGACGCTGGACCTCTGGGTGATGCTGGGCGCCTCGCTCGCGCTGATCCCCTTCGTGGTGTTCCGGCGCGATCTGACGCGGCTCTGGGGCGTCGCCTTGACCGCGGCTTATGTGGTCTATGTGCTCGCTCTGCTCAACTGAGGGAGGCGGGGCATGGCACGGGCACTGGTGACCGGCGCGGGGATGCGGCTGGGCCGCGCGATGGCGCTCTATCTGGCCCGGCGCGGTCACGACGTGGCGGTCCATTACGCCAGTTCGCGCACGGGGGCCGAAGCGACCGCGGCCGAGATCGAGGGGATGGGCCGACGCGCTTGCGCGCTGCAGGCGGACCTGCTCGACGAGGCGGCGGTCACCCCGCTCGTGGACCGGGCCGCACAGGACCTCGGCGGGCCGCTCACGGTTCTGGTGAACAACGCCTCCATCTTCGAGTACGACCGGATCGAGACCGCCACCCGCGCAAGCTGGGACCGCCATTTCGAGAGCAACCTGCGCGCCCCCTTCGTGCTCACGCAGCGCTTCGCCGCGCAGGCGCCCGAGGCCGCGACCGACGCCGCCGGCGAGCCGGTGGCGCAGGCGCTCGTCGTGAACATGATCGATCAGCGGGTCTGGAAGCTCACGCCGGAGTTCGCGAGCTACACGCTGGCCAAGGCGGGGCTCTGGGCGCTGACGCGCACGGCCGCGCAAGCCCTCGCGCCGCGGGTGCGCGTCAACGCGATCGGGCCTGGCCCGACCCTGCAGGGCGCCCGCCAGTCCGAGGACCATTTCGCCCGCCAGCGCGCGGCCACCGTACTCGGCCGCGGGGCCGATCCTGCGGGGATCACCGCCGCGCTCGGCTACTTCCTCGACGCGGCCGCCGTGACCGGGCAGATGCTCGCGGTGGACGGCGGCCAGCACCTCGCGTGGCAGACGCCGGACGTGCTCGGCACGGAGTGAGACGCGCACCGGCGCCGCGAGTTATGCACGTCGCTGGGTAAGGTAACGATCCAGTAACAGAAATGCTAAATTTTTCATTGGCTTGCCGGGGCTTGGAAAATTATGTATTTATTTCAACGTGTTGCAGAAGCGCCCAAAAATTAGGCAGCGCCACGAAGCTCCCTCGTCCAAAGGAAAAATCCATGCTGCCCGGAATTGCTCTACAGACTTGTCCACAGGAAACGGGGATGTCTTTCGGCTTGCCAACGCCGGCCACGGATTGCAGCCGGCCGGGGGGAATCGTATCTCTCTGACATGGCGGACACGACCTCCGAAACCGGGCGCGACGCGCTGACCGGCCACGCCTGCATCCAGAGCTACCTGAAGACGCTGCCGACCTCGCCCGGCGTCTACCGGATGCTCGATGCGCAGGCGCGGGTGCTCTACGTCGGCAAGGCGCGCAACCTGAAGGCGCGGGTGTCGAACTACGCCCGCCCCACGGGGCACAGCCCGCGGATCGCGCGCATGATCCGCGAGACCGCCTCGATGATGTTCCTGACGACGCGGACCGAGACCGAGGCGCTGCTTCTCGAGCAGAACCTCATCAAGCAGCTCAAGCCGCGCTACAACGTGCTTCTGCGCGACGACAAGAGCTTCCCGAACATCCTGCTGACCAAGGATCATGCCTATCCCATGATCCGCAAGCACCGCGGCGCCAAGACGCAGAAGGGTGCCTATTTCGGCCCCTTCGCGAGCGCCGGCGCGGTCAACCGGACGCTCAACCAGCTGCAGAAGGTCTTCCAGCTGCGCACCTGCTCGGACTCGATGTTCGAGAGCCGCACGCGGCCGTGCCTTCTCTACCAGATCAAGCGCTGCTCGGGGCCCTGCGTCGGGCTGATCTCGGAAGAGGACTACGCCGCGAGCGTGCGCGACGCCGAACGCTTCCTCTCGGGCAAATCCACGAAGATCCAGGAAGACCTCGCCGCGCAGATGACCGGGGCGGCCGAGGCCATGGAGTTCGAGCGCGCCGCGGCGCTGCGCGACCGCATCCGCGCGCTGACGCAGGTGCAGGGCGTGCAGGGCATCAACCCGCAGGGCGTCGCCGAGGCGGACGTGATCGCGCTCCACATGGAGGGCGGGCAGGCCTGCGTGCAGGTCTTCTTCATCCGCGCCAACCAGAACTGGGGCAACCGCGACTTCTATCCGCGCACCGGCGCGGACGTCTCCGAGGCCGAGGTGCTGGAGGCCTTCCTCGGTCAGTTCTACGACACCAAGGAACCGCCGCGGCTGATCCTCCTCTCGCACCCGATCGAGAACGCGGACCTGATGCAGGCGGCGCTCACCGAGAAGCTCGGCCGCAAGGTCGAGATCGCGGTGCCGAAGCGCGGCGAGAAGGCGGAGCTCGTCGAGGGCGCGGCGCGCAACGCGCGCGAGAGCCTCGGCCGCAAGATGGCCGAGACGGCGACGCAGGCGAAACTCCTGAAGGGGCTCGCCGAGGCGCTGGACCTCGACCGCACGCCGCGCCGGATCGAGGTCTACGACAACTCGCACATCATGGGCACGAACGCCGTCGGCGCAATGATCGTGGCCGGGCCCGAGGGCTTCGAGAAAAATCACTACCGCAAGTTCAACATCCGCGGCGAGGAGCTGACGCCCGGCGACGACTTCGGCATGATGAAGGAGGTTCTGACGCGCCGGCTCAGGCGGCTCGTGAAGGAGGACCCGGACCGCACGTCGGAGGCCTGGCCCGACCTCCTGCTGATCGACGGCGGCGCCGGGCAGGTGAGCGCGGTGCAGGGCATCCTCGACGAGATGGGGCTCGGCGACCTGCCGATGGTGGGCGTCGCCAAGGGCCCGGACCGCGACGCCGGCAAGGAGGAGTTCCACCGCCCCGGCCGCCGGCCCTTCGCGCTGCGCCACAACGACCCGGTGCTCTACTTCGTGCAACGGATGCGCGACGAGGCGCACCGCTTCGCCATCGGCACCCACCGCGCCAAGCGGGCGAAGGCGGTCGCGGCGAACCCGCTCGACGAGGTGCCGGGCGTCGGCGCCGCGCGCAAGCGCGCGCTGCTGGCGCATTTCGGCTCTGCCAAGGCTGTGACGCGCGCCGATCTTGCCGATCTGAAAGCGGTGGAGGGCATCTCGGACGCGCTGGCCGAGCGCATCTACGCGCATTTCAACGAGGCCTGAGGCGGCGATTTTTCGTACGAAAAATCGTCCCGCCGGTGCGCCGAGTCAGAAGAATTTTCGGACGAAAATTCTTCGTCAGGCGAGCACGCCCTCGGCCGCCGCGCGGATCCTGCGGATGTTCTCGCCGTAGGGCGCCGGCGCGCCGGCAGACCCGCCCCTGAAAACGGCCGATCCGGCGACCAGAACGTCCGCGCCGGCCTCCGTCACGCGCGGCGCGGTGCCTGCGTCCACGCCGCCGTCGACTTCGAGGTGGATGGGCCGGTCACCGATCATGCGCCGCAGCTCCGCGATCTTCGGGAGCTGGCTGTCGAGGAAGCTCTGCCCGCCGAAGCCCGGGTTCACCGTCATCACGCAGACGAGGTCCACCATGTCGAGCACCGGGGCCACCGCCGCCGCCGGCGTGGCCGGGTTGAGCGCGACGCCCGCCTTCACGCCGGCCGCGCGGATCGCCTGCAGCGTGCGGTGCAGGTGCGGGCCGGCCTCCGCATGCGCGGTCAGGATGTCGGCACCCGCCTCCGCGAAAGCCTCGATGAAAGGGTCCACGGGCGCGATCATCAGGTGAACGTCCATCACCGTGGCGACATGGGGGCGCAGCGCCTTGCACATGGCGGGGCCGAAGGTGATGTTCGGCACGAAATGCCCGTCCATCACGTCGACATGGATCCAGTCGGCGCCCTCGGCCTCGGCGGCGCGGCACTCGGCGCCGAAGTCGGCGAAATCGGCGGCGAGGATGGAGGGGGCGATCTTGACGCGGGACATGGGGGCGACTCCGAAGTGGCTGGCGCCGATATAGGGGCGCGCGGCGCCGGTGTCAGCCCGCCTTGAAGGGCGCCATGCCGGCGCGGGCGAGTTCGTCGGCGCGCTCGTTCTCCGGGTGGCCGGCGTGGCCGCGCACCCACTCCCACGTGACGTCGTGGCGCGTCTGCGCGGCGTCAAGGCGGCGCCAGAGTTCGGCATTCTTCACCGGCTTCTTCGCGGAGGTCTTCCAGCCGTTCTTCTTCCAGCCGTGGATCCAGCCGGTCACGCCGTTCTTCACGTAGGCGCTGTCGGTGACGATGGTGATGGCCGAGGGCCGCTCCAGCGCCTCCAGCGCCGCGATGGCGGCCATGAGTTCCATCCGGTTGTTGGTGGTCGCAGACTCGCCGCCATTCATCTCGCGCTCCTTGAGGACGGCCTCGCCCTCCATGGCGCGCAGAAGCACGCCCCAGCCGCCGGGGCCCGGATTGCCGGAACAGGCACCGTCCGTGTAAGCGTAGAGATGCGCCATGCGCTGCGCTCTACCCCCGCGGCGCGGGACCGGCAAGGCCGGCCATGGTGACCCAGTCGGCCAGCTCGCCGTCGAGCCCCGGATCGCGGCCCCGGCGCCGGGCGATCACCGTGAAGCCCGCGGCGGCGAGCAGCTCCGCGAGCTCGTCCTCCCCGTAATAGGTGTAGAGCCGGCCGAGCGCGTCGCGCCGCTCTCCCGCGCCGGTCTTGAGGCCGATGTGCAACCGCCCGCCGGGCACCAGCGCCCGCGCTATGGCGGCGAGGTGGCCGGGCATCGCCGCGCGCGGCGCGTGCAGCAGGCTGAAGTTCGCCCAGACGCCATGATAGACGCCCTCGCCGGTGACGGCGTCGAACTCCGCCTGTCGCGCCGTGACGCCGGGCCGCGCGGCGGCGAGGCGCACCATCTCGGCCGAGGCGTCGGTGGCTTCCACCTCGAGGCCTGCGCGCGCCATGACCTCCGCCGCAAGCCCCGGCCCGCAGCCGAGGTCCAGCACCCGCGCGCCCGCGGGCATCGCGGCGACGAAGGCGGCGAGGTCCGGGTCGTCGCGCAGGCCGCGCGTCGCTCTCGCGTAGCGCGCCGCCTCCGCGTCGTAGACCGCCAGCGTCTCGCGGTCGGCGCTCACGCGAGGACGCCCACGGCGAGGCAGATCACCACGATCGCCGTCAGCAGCACGCGCAGCGTCATCCACCACGCCGGCGCGAGCCCGTAGCGCCAGAAGAGCCAGTCGAGCCCCAGAAGCCCGACGAAGCCGGCGATCAGGCTGGATCCGGCCCAGACCGGCCCGCCGCCCGTCATGAAGAAGGCCCAGAGCGCCGGGATCACCGAGAGCGCGTAGCCGGTGGCGGCGACCTGCCCCTCGGCCTTCGTGGCGAAGCCCCAGAGCACGCCCGACATGAACGAGAGGATGATCGCCCCGTAGAAGAGCATCACGTAAGGTCCG
>NZ_JAWLFS010000175.1:0-6573 GCF_041685465.1 Rhodosalinus sp.
GGCACCGTGCGCCACGCGGCCGCGCGGCGCTGACCGCGCCGCGGGAGGGGGCGCTGCCCCCTCTTGGCCTGGCGGCCAATTCACCCCCGGAGTATTTGCGCCAAGATGATGGGCGGGACGCGGCTTTTCCTCGGCCCCGCGCTCGGGTAAGGGACGGACCGATCCGCCCACGCACCGAGGGATTGCCGGGATGACGCTTCCGAAGAGTTTCGACGCCGCCGCGGCCGAGCCGCGCATCTACGCCGAATGGGAGGGCGCGCATGCCTTCGCGGCCGGCGCCAACGCGCGGCGCGACGAGACCTTCTCGATCGTGATCCCGCCGCCCAATGTCACCGGCAGCCTGCACATGGGGCATGCCTTCAACAACACGCTGCAGGACATCCTCGTGCGCTGGCACCGGATGCGCGGCTTCGACACGCTCTGGCAGCCGGGCACCGACCACGCGGGCATCGCCACGCAGATGGTCGTGGAGCGGGAACTGGCGGCGGAGGGCAAGCGCCGCACGGATTTCTCGCGCGAGGATTTCCTCGACCTCGTGTGGGAGCAGAAGCGCAAGTCGCGGGGCAACATCCGCGCGCAGCTCCAGCGCCTCGGCGCCTCCTGCGACTGGGCGCGCGAGGCCTTCACCATGGCCGGCGCGCCGGGCGATCCGGAGGGCGCGCCGGGCGGGCAGGACTTCCACGACGCGGTGATCCGCGTCTTTCTCGACATGCACGCCAAGGGCCTGATCTATCGCGGCAAGCGGCTCGTGAACTGGGACCCGCATTTCGAGACGGCGATCTCTGACCTCGAGGTGGAGAACCTCGAGGTCGAGGGGGCGATGTGGCACTTCAAGTACCCGCTGGCGAACGGCGAGACCTATACCTACGTCGAGCGGGACGCGGACGGCAACGTGGTGCTGGAGGAGGAGCGCGACTACATCTCCATCGCCACCACGCGGCCCGAGACGATGCTGGGCGACGGGGCGGTGGCGGTGCACCCGTCGGACGCGCGTTACGCGCCCATCGTCGGCAAGCTCTGCGAGATCCCGGTCGGCCCGCGCGAGCATCGCCGCCTGATCCCGATCATCACGGACGAGTACCCGGACCCGGCGTTCGGCTCGGGCGCGGTGAAGATCACCGGCGCACATGATTTCAACGACTACGCCGTGGCGCAGCGCGCGGGCATTCCCTGCTACCGTCTGATGGATACCCGCGCCCGCATGCGCGACGACGGGGATCCTTACCCCGAGGCGGCGATGCGCGCGCAGGAGATCGTCTCGGGGCTGGAGCTTTCGGAGTCCGAGATCGACGCGATCAACCTCGTGCCGGACGAGCTGCGCGGGCTCGACCGCTTCGAGGCGCGCGCGCGGGTCGTGGAGGCGATCACCGAGGAGGGGCTCGCCGTCACGACCACCGACGACGAGGGCAACGCGGTGCCCCTCGTCGAGAAGAAGACGATCATGGCGCCCTACGGCGACCGCTCCAAGGTGGTGATCGAGCCGATGCTGACGGACCAGTGGTTCGTCGATGCCGGGAAGATCGTGGGCCCGGCGATCGAGGCGGTGCGGACGGGCGAGACCACGATCCTGCCCGAGTCCGACCGCAAGGTGTATTTCCACTGGCTCGAGAACATCGAGCCCTGGTGCATCTCGCGCCAGCTGTGGTGGGGCCACCGCATCCCGGTCTGGTACGGCTTCGACCTCGCGCGGGAGGGGTTCCGCGACGACGAGGGCGACGGCGCGCTCGACCCGGTGGAGATGGGCCGGCTCCTGTCGCACCAGCACCTGCTTTCGGGCGACGAGCGCCGGCACGCCGCCGAAAGCTTCGAGGCGGTGCGCGGGCAGTTCGACGACGTGCTCAACGGCCTGCCCACGCCGCTGAACCACGCGCGGGTGGTCGAGGTGGCCGACCGTGACGCCGCGCTCCACACGATCGCCGAAAGCTTCGCGCGCTACAGCGCCAGCCAGGATCCGACGGAGCTCGTCTACCCGGTCTGGCAGGATCCGAACGTGCTCGACACCTGGTTCTCCTCGGGGCTCTGGCCCATCGGCACGCTCGGCTGGCCGGAGGACACGGCCGAGCTGCGCAGGTACTTCCCGACCAGCGTGCTGATCACCGGCTTCGACATCATCTTCTTCTGGGTCGCCCGGATGATGATGATGCAATACGCCGTCGTGGGAGAGCGCCCCTTCGACACGGTCTACGTCCATGCCCTCGTGCGCGACGCCAAGGGCAAGAAGATGTCGAAGTCGCTCGGCAACGTGCTCGACCCGATCGACCTGATCGAGGACTACGGCGCCGACGCGGTGCGCTTCACCCTCGCCGTGCTCGCGGCGATGGGGCGCGACATCAAGCTCTCGAAGGACCGCATCGCGGGCTATCGCAACTTCGGCACGAAACTCTGGAACGCCGCGCGCTTCGCCGAGATGAACGGCGCCGTCTGCGGCCAGGGCGGCGTGCCGGAGGCCACCGCGCCGGTCAACCGCTGGATCCTCGGCGAGACGGCCCGCGTGCGCGAGGAGGTGGACGCGGCACTCGCCGCCTTCCGCTTCAACGACGCGGCCGCGGCGCTTTACGCCTTCACCTGGCACCGGGTCTGCGACTGGTACGTGGAGTTTTCCAAGCCGCTCCTGCAGGGCGAGGACGAGGCGCTCCGCACCGAGACGCAGCGCGTCATGGGCTGGGTCATCGACCAGTGCCTGATCCTGCTGCACCCCTTCATGCCCTTCATCACCGAGGAGCTCTGGGACGTGCTGGCCGAGCGCTCCGGGATGCTGATCCACGCCGACTGGCCCGAGTACGACGCCGCGGAGCTCGCCGACGCGGAGGCGGACGCCGAGATGCTCTGGGTGATCTCCGTGATCGAGGACGTCCGCAGCGTGCGCGCGCAGATGCACGTGCCCGCCGGCGCCTATGTTCCGGTGCTGGCCACCGAGATGGACGCGGGCGGCCGCGCGGCCTGGAGCCGCAACGAGGCGCTCATCAAGCGCCTCGCGCGGATCGCCAGCCTCGAGGAGGTGGATGCCTTCCCCAGGGGCACCGCGACCGTGGCGCTCGAGGGGACGACCCTCGGCCTGCCGCTCGAGGGGCTGATCGACGTGGCCGAGGAAAAGGCCCGGCTGGAGAAGACACAGGCCAGGCTCGACAAGGAGATCAGGGGGCTCGAAGGGCGCCTGTCCAACCCCGACTTCGCGGCGAACGCGCCCGGGGACGTGGTCGAGGAGGCGCGCGAGAACCTTGCCGCACGCCGGGACGAGCGCGCGCGGATCGCCGAGGCGCTCGACCGGCTCTCCGAGCTCGGCTGAGCCGCACCGGGAGGGGGCGCTGCCGCCTTCCCGGCCTTCGGCCCGGTCAGTCCCCGGGACGCCTGGACCGAGACGACGGCCCGGACTGCGCCCGGCCCCATCATCTTGGCCCAAATACTCCGGGGAGCGCGAGGGGCAGCGCCCCTCGCCCCCGAGCGACGGCATGCGGCCGCACGGCCGCGCCACCCGGCTCGGCGCAGGGGCTGGTCTTTCGCGGCCCGGACCCCTATGTGAACCCGGACACACACGAGAGCTTTCCCCACATGGATATTCGCAACATCGCGATCATCGCGCATGTCGATCATGGCAAGACCACGCTGGTCGATGCGCTGCTGCGCCAGTCCGGCGCGTTCCGAGAAAACCAGGAGGTGGCGGAGCGCGCGCTCGATTCGAGCGACCTGGAGCGCGAGCGCGGCATCACCATTCTCGCCAAGGCCACCAGCGTCGAGTGGCAGGGCACCCGCATCAACATCGTCGACACGCCGGGCCACGCGGATTTCGGCGCCGAGGTCGAGCGGATCCTGAGCATGGTCGACGGCGTCGTGCTGCTGGTGGACGCGGCCGAGGGGCCGATGCCGCAGACGAAGTTCGTCACCTCCAAGGCGCTGGCGCTGGGGCTCCGCCCGATCGTCGTGCTGAACAAGGTGGACAAGCCCGATGCCGAGCCCGACCGCGCGCTCGACGAGGTCTTCGATCTTTTCGCGGCGCTCGGGGCGGACGAGGATCAGCTGGATTTCCCGCATCTCTACGCCTCGGGCCGCGCGGGCTGGGCCGACACGGCGCTCGACGGGCCGCGCGCCGATCTCGCGGCGCTCTTCCGGCTGGTGCTCGACCACGTGCCGCCGCCGCGCCAGCAGGCGCGCGCGGACGAGCATTTCCGCATGCTGGCCACGACGCTTTCGGCCGATCCCTTCCTCGGGCGGATTCTGACCGGCCGCGTCGAAGCAGGCCGGCTGAAGGCGGGGGCGACGGTCAAGGCGCTCTCGCGGACCGGGGAGAAGGTGGAGCAGTTCCGCGTCTCCAAGATCATGGCCTTCCGCGGCCTCGCGCACACCGAGATCGCGGAGGCCGTGGCCGGCGACATCGTCACGCTCGCCGGGATGAGCCGCGCGACCGTCGCGGACACGATCTGTGCGCCGGCGGTGGACACGCCCCTGCCCGCACAGCCGATCGACCCGCCGACCATCTCGATCACCTTCGGCATCAACGACAGCCCGCTGGCCGGGCGCGACGGCAAGAAGGTGCAGAGCCGGGTGATCCGCGAGCGGCTGATGAAGGAGGCCGAATCGAACGTCGCGATCCGCGTCACGGACACGCCCGGCGGCGAAGCCTTCGACGTGGCGGGCCGCGGCGAGCTGCAGATGGGCGTCCTGATCGAGAACATGCGCCGCGAGGGCTTCGAGCTTTCCATCGCGCGGCCGCGGGTTCTCCTGCGGGAGGAGGACGGCCGCACGCTCGAACCGGTCGAGGAGGTCACCATCGACGTCGACGACGACCATTCGGGCGCGGTGATCGAGAAGCTGACCGGCCCGCGCAAGGGGGAGCTCGTCGAGATGCGGCCGGCCGACGCGGGCAAGACGCGCATCGTGGCGCATGTGCCGGCGCGCGGGCTGATCGGCTACCACGGCGAGTTCCTGACCGACACGCGCGGCAGCGGCGTCATGCACCGCGTCTTTCACGGCTGGACCGAGCACAAGGGGCCGATCCCCGGGCGCCGCGCAGGGGTGCTGATCTCGATGGAGGACGGCGAGGCGGTGGCCTTCGCGCTCTGGAACCTCGAGGAGCGCGGGCGGCTCTTCATCGGCGCGCAGGAGCGGGTCTATCAGGGCATGGTCATCGGCGAGCACGCGCGCGAGAACGACCTCGAGGTCAACCCGCTCAAGGGGAAGAAGCTGACGAACGTGCGCGCCTCCGGCTCGGACGACGCGGTGCGGCTGACGCCGCCGACGCGCCTCAGCCTCGAGGACGCGATCGCCTACATCGACGACGACGAACTGGTCGAGGTGACGCCGAACGCCCTGCGGCTGCGCAAGCGCCATCTCGACCCGCACGAGCGCAAGCGCGCGGCGAAGGCGCTCGTCTGAGCGGGGAATGACGGCCCGCCCGCGCAGACGCCTGCGCGGGCCTGACCGGTGCAGGCGGCGGCGCGCGCCCTACTCGGTCGTCTCGACGATCACGAGCTCGCGCTCGGAGGCGCCGCGCGCGTGCGAGAGCGCCTCCTGATACTCGGGCGAGCGGTAGCAGGCTTCCGCCGCCTCGACGGAAGGAAACTTCGCCACGACGTTGCGCGGCCGGTCCTTGCCCTCGAGTTGCACGTAACGGCCGGCCCGGGCGATAAAATGGCCGCCGTGCCGGGCGATGGCCGGGCCCGCGAGCTCGGCGTATTTTCCGTAGGCCTCCGCGTCCGTCACGGTGACATGCGCGATCCAGAGTGCCGGCATCCGCTCCTCCCTCAGCTGACGTCCGCGCCCGCGCGCGCGACGACCTCTTCGGCGGCGCGGATCGCGGCCTCGGCGTTCTCGGGTGCCTTGCCGCCGCCCTGCGCCATGTCGGCCCGCCCGCCGCCGCCCTTGCCGCCCAGCTCGTGCACGGCGGCCTTCACGATGTCCACGGCCGAGAGCCGCGCCGTCAGGTCGTCGGTGACCCCTGCCGCGACCGCGGCCTTGCCCTGCGCGTCGGCGATCAGCAGCACCGCGCCGGAGCCCAGGCGCGCCTTCATCTCGTCGAGAAGCGGCGGCAGGTCCTTGCCGGTCACGCCGGAGACCACCTGCGCGACGAAGGGCGTGCCGCCCACCTCGCGCGGGGCGGGCGCGCCCTCGGCGCCGCCGCCGCCGGCCATGGCGAGCTCCCGCCGGAGGCGCGCCACCTCGCCCTCGAGCTCGCGGAGCCGCGCCTGATCGGCGCGCAGCCGCGCCGGCAGGTCGTCGAGCTGCACGCGCACCTCGGCCGCCGCGTCGGCGACGAGCCGGCGCAGGCGCGCCACATGGGCGCGCGCCGCCTCCCCGGTAAGCGCCTCGACCCGGCGCACGCCGGCCGACGACGCGCTGTCGCTCACGAGCACGAACTCCCCGATCTCGCCGGTACGCGCGACATGGGTGCCGCCGCAGAGCTCGATCGAATAGGTGTCACCCTCGGGCCCGCGCCCCGAACCCGGCTGCCGGCCCATGGAGACGACGCGAACCTCTTCGCCGTATTTCTCGCCGAAGAGCGCCTGCGCGCCGAGCTCGCGCGCCTCGTCCGGGGTCATGATGCGCGTCTCCACGGGCGCGTTGGCGCGGATGTAGGCG
>NZ_JAWLFS010000006.1:0-26273 GCF_041685465.1 Rhodosalinus sp.
GATGTAAGGACGGGCAACGGCTACGACGTGCACGCCTTCGGCGGCGGGGGGGATCATGTGATCCTTTGCGGTGTGCGCATCCCGCACGATCGCGGCCTCGTCGGGCATTCCGATGCGGACGTGGGGCTGCATGCCCTGACGGACGCGATCTATGGCGCGCTGGCCGCGGGCGACATCGGGCAGCATTTCCCGCCTTCCGATGCCCGGTGGAAGGGGGCCGACAGCCGTGTCTTCCTGCGCCATGCCGCCGGGCTCGCCGTCGAGCGGGGTTACCGCCTCGCCAGCCTCGATGTGACGCTCGTCTGCGAGCACCCGAAGATCGGCCCGCATGTCCCTGCGATGACGTCAGAAATCGCGCGGGAAACCGGGGCGGCGCCGGACCGCGTGAGCGTCAAGGCGACGACGAGCGAGCGGCTGGGCTTCACCGGCCGCGAAGAGGGGATCGCGGCGCTCGCCACCGCGACGCTGGTGGCGCCATGACGCTGACGCGCGCGATCGCGACCCTTTTCGGGCTGGGCTACCTGCGGCCGGCGCCGGGCACATGGGCCTCGCTCGCGGCGCTGCCGCTCCTCTGGGCGCTCCATGTTCTGGGCGGCTTCGCGGCGGTGGCCGTCGCAACTGTGGCCGTCACGGCGATCGGCTGGTGGGCCGTGTCGGTCGAGACGCGCGCAGGCGGGCCGTCGGACCCGCCCGAGATCGTGGTCGATGAACTCGCCGGGCAATGGCTCGCGCTCTGGCCCGTCTCGGCAGGCGCGATGATGTCGGGGGCGGCGGCGCTCGACCTCTGGCCCGGCTGGATCGCGGGCTTCGTTCTCTTCCGCGCCTTCGATATCCTGAAACCGGGGCCGGTGGGCTGGGCCGACCGGCGGCCGGGGGCGACGGGCGTCATGCTCGACGATCTGCTCGCGGGCGCCTTCGCCGCGGCGGGAACCGTCGCGCTCGCCGCGCTGTTCCATCTCTGGCTCATGGGCTGAGGGAGGCTCGCATGACGCAACCGAATCTCCTGCTGATCCGGTATCGTGACGCGGGGCTGCGGATCGTCACGGCGGAAAGCTGCACGGCGGGCCTTCTCTCGGCGCGCATCACCGAGGTGGCGGGATCGTCCAGGATCTTCGACCGGGGCTTCGTGACCTACACCAATCGCTCGAAGCAGGATCTGCTCGGGGTCGCGGCAGCGACGCTCGAGGCGCATGGCGCGGTGTCCGAACCGGTGGCGCGCGAGATGGCCGAGGGCGCGCTCGCGCGGTCCGAGGCGCAGGTGGCGCTCGCCATCACCGGCATCGCCGGACCCGGCGGCAGCGAGACGAAACCGGAGGGCCGCGTCTGTTTCGGGCTCGCCGCGGCGGGCGCCGAGACGCGGGCCGAGACAAGGGAGTTCGGCGCGCTCGGGCGCGAGAACGTGCGCCGCGCCGCCGTGGATCACGCCATGTCGCTGCTCGACGCGGCGGCGGGCGCGCCGTAGAGATCGCCCGCGCGCGCCTCGAAGGCGCGCACGATCCGCTGCATCGCCTCGAAGAAGAAGAGCCCCGCCGCACGTTGCAGGATGCGGTTCTTGAACTCGAAATCCACCTCGAAGTGGACGCGGCAGCCCGCGTCGGCCGCCTCGAAACGCCACTCGGAGTGGAGGTGCTTGAACGGCCCGTCGAGGTAGTCGGTCTTGATCAACTTCTCGACCGGCCAGAGCTCCACCCGGCTGCCGAAGCGCTCGCGGAAGACCTTGAAGGAGATGACGAGATCGGCGTGCATCAGCTCGCCGTGCTCGCCACCCGGCCCGGTCATCGGCTCGCGCGAGCGCACGCGCGCGGCGCCGGTCCAGGGCAGGAACTCTGGGTAGCGGCCGACGTCCGCGACGAGATCGTACATTTGCTGCGGCGTATAGGGCAGCGTCCGGGTTTCGGAATGGGCAGGCATGGCGCGGCCGGGTTTCCTCCGTGACAGTGGCGGCCGATGTCGTATGCTCCGGCCGCCGATTCAAGGGGGAACGCATGGGGCAGCGTCCATATGTCATAGACGAGATGATCTCGGCCAAGTCCATCGCGGCGCGGGTCGAGTCGCTCGCACACGAGATCGAGGCCGCCTACGAGGGGACCGACAAGCTGGTCGTCGTGGGGCTGCTGCGCGGCTCCTTCGTCTTCATCGCCGATCTGGTGCGCGAGCTGCGCCTGCCGGTGGAGGTGGACTTCCTCGAGGCCTCCTCCTACGGCAACGCCATGGAAAGCTCGCGCGAGGTGCGCATCCTCAAGGACCTGCGCGGCGAGGTCGAGGGGCGCGACGTGCTGGTGGTCGAGGATATCGTCGACACCGGCCATACGCTCGCGCATGTCATGACGCTTCTGGCAGCGCGGCGGCCGAAGCGGCTGCGCGCCATCGCGCTCCTCGACAAGCCGACGAAACGCGAGGTGGAGGTCACGGCGGACTGGACCGGCTTCGAGATCCCGGACGAGTTCGTCGTGGGCTACGGCATCGACTACGCGCAGCACGACCGCAACCTGCCCTTCATCGGAAAGGTTCGGTTCACCTGATGCTGCCGATGCAATGGTTCCTGCGGATGTACCGCTGGGCGCGGCATCCGCCGTCGAAGGCCTTCCGCTGGACCGTGGGAATCGTGATCCTCGCGGCGCTCGCCATCGCGGGCCTCGAGGCGCTCTTCGGAACGCCCGACTGGATGGACCTCGCGCCGCGCCCGCGCGGGCTGCCCGTCGTGCGCTGAGCTGCCGGAGGCCCCTCCCGCAGGCAGGGAATTGGAGTCATGCTTTCGTCGCGGATCTGTGGCACGCTAGGGTCATCGTGTACGTCCTAACAAGGGAGACGACAGATGCACCTCAAGGCCAGGATCTTCGCCGCTGCGACGGCGTTTTCGCTCGTGGCGCCCGCCGCCATGGCGCAGGACGATTTCGAGGCGCAGCTCAAGGCGCGGCAGGGTCAGTTCCGGATCATGGCGCTGAACCTCGGCGTGCTCGGCGGTATGGCGCAGGGCGAGATCGAGTACGACGCCGAGCGCGCGCAGACCGCCGCCGACACGCTGGTGACGGTCACCGGCATCGACCAGTCGCTGCACTGGCCGGAGGGCAGCGATGCCATGTCCATGGACGGCACGCGCGCAGAACCCTCGATCTGGGACGACAACGAGGACTTCCTGTCGAAATGGGAGGATCTGGGCGACGCCGCGGCGGAGATGCAGGCCGCCGCGGGCGACGGCCGTCAGGCCGTGGGCGCCGCGCTGCAGAACGTGGGCGGCACCTGCAAGGCCTGCCACGACGCGCACCGCACGCCGGAAAGCTGATTCCGGCCGATGCGCCGTGTCTTTACCATCCTGATCGGGCTCGCCGCCGTCCTCGCGGCGGCGGGCTGGGTCCTGAGCGCGCCCTCCCGTCTGCCGGCGTCGGCGACCGAGGGCGTGACCGGCGAGGCCGAACGCGGCGAGCGCATCTTCCTCGCCGGCGGCTGCGCGTCCTGCCACGCGGATGAGGACGCGGAGGGCGACGCGCGGCGCGTGCTCGCCGGCGGCGCGCCGCTCGAAACCGATTTCGGCACCTTCGCGGCCCCCAACATCTCGCCCGATCCGGAGCACGGCATCGGCGACTGGAGCTTCGCGGAGTTCGCCGACGCCATGCTGCGCGGCGTGTCGCCGGAGGGACGGCATTACTACCCGGCCTTTCCCTACACCGCCTACACGAAGATGGAGATGCAGGAGGTCGCCGATCTCTGGGCCTTCCTGCGCACGCTGCCCGAATCGGAGGTCGAGAGCGCCGCTTCCGAGGTGGCCTTTCCCTATTCGGTGCGCCGCGGCGTCGGCCTCTGGAAACGGCTCTACCTGCGCGACGATTTCGTGATGGCCGAAGCCGAGGACGACGCGGTCGAGCGCGGGCGTCACCTCGTAGAGGCCCTGGCGCATTGCGGCGAATGCCACACCCCGCGCGACCGCTTCGGCGGCCCCGACCGGGCGCGCTGGCTCGCGGGGGCGCCGAACCCGTCCGGCGAGGGACGGATTCCCGCCATCACGCCGGGCGAACTGGAGTGGAGCGCGTCGGATATCGCGTGGTATCTCGAATCCGGCTTCACCCCGGATTACGACTCCGCCGGCGGCAGCATGGCCGACGTCGTCACCAATCTCGCCGAGCTCGAGGCGGCCGACCGCGAAGCCATCGCGGCCTATCTGCTCGCGCTGGAGTGAAGGCGACGTGGCTTTCCGGGGCTTTCCGGGGCTTTCCGGGCGCGCGGGCCTATTGACCTGCGGGCCCGAACGCTGTCCTTCTTGCAGAATGCTATGCGCGTCCCCTTGTTTTCGGGGGTGACTCGCCCGCGCGTTCAGCTTGCGAGAGGACAGGAAGGCCAATGAACCCGCCCCGTCAGACCGTTCGCCTTGCAAGCGTGCCGCTCCGGCCGCGCTCCTTCGTTTTCGTGCCGCTCGAGAACTTCTCGCTGCACTGTTTCTCCTCGGCGGTGGACTGCCTGCGGATCGCCAACCGCATGGCCGATCGCAAGCTCTACACGTGGCGGCTGCTGGCCGAGGACGGGGCCGACGTGACCTGCTCGGCCGGCATCACCTTCCGCGTGGACGGCGACCTCGAGGCGCTCTCGCGCGAGGATACGGTGATGGTCTGCGGCGGGCTCGATGTGCGGCAGGCCACGACGAAACGCGTGCTCGGCTGGCTCAGGCGCGAGGCGCGCAAGGGCCTGATCGTCGGCGGGCTCTGCACGGCGAGCTACACGATGGCGGCGGCCGGGCTTCTCGACGGCAAGCGCGCCACGATCCACTGGGAAAACCAGGACAGTTTTTCCGAGGAATTCGAGGAGGTCGCGCTCACGAAATCCATCTTCGTGATCGACGGCAACCGCATGACCACGGCGGGTGGCACCGCCTCGATCGACCTGATGCTCAAGATCATCGCCAACGACTACGGCGAGGAACTCGCCAACGCGGTCGCCGATCAGCTGATCTATTCGACGATCCGCACCGATCAGGACAGCCCGCGCCTCTCGATCCCGACTCGGATCGGCGTGCGCCATCCGAAGCTCAGCCGCGTGATCCAGATGATGGAAGCCAATATCGAGGAGCCGATCAGCCCCGCGGTGCTCGCGCGGGAAGTGGGCATGTCCACCCGGCAGCTCGAGCGGCTCTTCCGCCGCTACCTCAACCGCTCGCCCAAGCGGTATTACATGGAGCTCCGGCTGCAGAAGGCGCGCAACCTGCTGATGCAGACGGACATGAGCGTGATCAACGTCGCCCTCGCCTGCGGCTTCGCGAGCCCGTCGCATTTCTCGAAATGCTACCGCGCGCATTACGACACGACGCCCTACCGCGAGCGTGGCAGCCAGGCGGCGCGGCTGTCGATCTGAGACCGGCGCGCGGGGCGGGCACTTGGGACCCCACGCCCATTACGACGACAGCCGCGTAGGGTGCGTGCTTGCACGCACCGCCACCCCACACGGGACAACGCCGCGGTGCGTGGGGACCACGCACCCTACGGGGCGGGCGTCATGCGGTAGATCGCGCCCTCGGCCTCCGAGATGAACCAGAGCGCGCCCTCCGGCCCCTCGGTCACGTCGCGCACGCGGCCCGTCGCCGGGCCGGCGATGCGGGCGATCTCGCGCAGGGGGTCCCCGCCGACATGGGCGATGAAATCCGACTTGAGCGAGCCCGCGAAGATGTGCCCGCGCCATTCGGGCCAGAGCGCACCCGAATGGATCGCCATGCCGGAGGGCGCGATCGACGGGTCCCAGTAGAACTCCGGCTGCGCCATGCCGGGCTTCGACGTGCCCTCGCCGATCTTCGCGCCGGAGTAATGCGTCCCGTAGGAGATGACCGGCCAGCCGTAGTTCACGCCCTTTTCGACGCGGTTGATCTCGTCGCCGCCGCGCGCGCCGTGCTCGTGCAGCCAGAGCCGGCCCTCGGGGTCGAGGGCGAGGCCCTGCGGATTGCGATGACCCCAGGACCAGATCTCGGGCAGCGCGTCGTCACGCCCGACGAGCGGGTTGTCCTCGGGGACGGAGCCGTCGCGCGCGATGCGCAGCACCGAGCCGTTGTGCATGGAAAGATCCTGCGCCGAGGGCCGCTCGCCCCGGTCGCCGATGGTGAAGAAGAGCGTTCCGTCCGGCGCCTCCACGAGGCGCGAGCCGAAGTGCCGCCCGGTGCGCCCGCCGGGCTCCATCTCGAAAAGAACGCGCAGATCGGTCAGCCGCCCTGCCCCGTCCGGCAGGCGCGCGGCGCCGACCGCGGTGCCGGTGCCGCCGCCCTCGATCTCGGTGGTGTAGGTGAAAACGATCTCGCGGCGGTCTGCAAAATCGCGCGGCACCAGCACGTCGAGCAGGCCGCCCTGCCCGATCGCGGCGATCCCGGGGAGGCCGCCGATCTCGGTCCGTGTGCCGTCCGGCGCGACGCGCCAGAGCGCGCCCGCGCGCTCGGTCACGAGAAAGCCACCGCCGGGCAGGAAATCCAGTGACCAGGGCGTGCGGAAGCCCTCGGCCATGCGCTCCAGCGCCGCGGGTCCCGCGGCAGTCTCGATCTCGCCGGCGGGCGCGTCGCCCTGCCCCGGTCCGGCGAGCGCCGCGGCCAGTGCCGCCGCCGTCAGCAGTGTCCGCATCGCCACCTCCATCTCTGCACGCGAGGATAGCCGCGGCGCCGCGCCGCGTCAGCCCCGCGCACGCGGGGCGCGGATCATACTTTTCAATCGTGATCGGAAATTCTAGTCTCCGGCGGGACGTTCCGTCCAACCAGGGAGTCGAGACATGAAAAAGCTTCTGATGGCCAGCGCCGCCTCCGTCATCGCCGGCACGGCCGCCGCCGAGGATGTGCCGATCGGGGTGATCCTGGGCTTCACCGGACCCATCGAATCGCTCACGCCGCACATGGCCGAGAGCGCGGAACTCGCCATGGAGGAAATGAACGAGAGCGGCAACTTCCTCGACGGCCACACGCTCGTGCCGGTGCGCGCGGATTCGACCTGCATCGACAGCGCTGCCGCCACCGCCGCGGCCGAACGGCTGATCACCGACGACGACATCGTGGGGATCATGGGCGCCGACTGCTCGGGCGTCACGGGCGCGGTCCTGTCGAACGTGGCAGTGCCGAACGGCATCCCGATGATCTCGCCCTCGGCGACCTCGCCGGCGCTGTCGACGGCCGAGGACGACGGGCTCTTCTTCCGGACCGCGCCCTCCGACGCGCGTCAGGGCGGCGTGATCGCCGACATCCTGATGGATCGCGGCATCGAGGAGGTGGCCGTCACCTACACGAACAACGACTACGGCAAGGGCCTCGCCGACAGCTTCCAGGGCTCCTACGAGGAGATGGGGGGCGAGGTGACGCTTTCGGCGCCGCACGAGGACGGCAAGGCCGACTACTCGGCCGAAGTGGGCGCGCTGGCATCGGCGGGCGGCGAGGTGCTCGCGGTGTTCGGCTACTCCGACCAGGGCGGCAAGGGCATCATCCGCTCCGCGCTCGACACGGGGGCCTTCGATCGCTTCGTCATGGGCGACGGGATGTACGGCGACGAGCTGCTGGCCGATCTCGGCCAGTTCATGGAAGGCTCCTTCGGCGCCGTGCCGTGGAGCGAGGGCGAGGGCACCGAGGCCTTCTCCACGATCACCGAAGAGGCCGGTGTCAACGGCGAGAGCTCCTTCACCCGCGAAAGCTACGACGCCGCCGCGCTCATGGGTCTCGCCATGATGGCTGCCGGCGAAGCGACGCCGGAAGCGATCGCCGCGAACGTCATGGACGTGGCCAACGAGCCGGGCGAGAAGATCCTGCCGGGCGAGCTGGGCCGGGCGCTCGAGATCCTCGCCGAGGGCGGCGAGGTCGACTACGTCGGCGCCTCCAACGTCGAGCTGATCGGGCCGGGCGAAGCTGCGGGCACCTACCGCGAGTACGACGTGATCGACAGCGACTACGAGACCGTGCAGTTCCGCTGAACCGGCGCTGCGACAACCGACCGGAAACAGCCCGGGGATATCTCCGGGCTGTTTCGCACGGCAAGTGACCGCGGACCGCGCGGCGCAGAGGTGCCCATGATCGAGGTCCATGACCTGCACAAGCATTTCGGCGGCTTCCACGCCGTGGACGGCGCGAGCCTTTCGATCACGCCGGGCTCCATCACCGGCCTGATCGGGCCGAACGGGGCGGGAAAGTCCACGCTCTTCAACGTGATCGCCGGCGATCTTTCACCGACCTCGGGCCGCGTCACCATGGCGGGCGAGGACATCACCGGCCTCGCGCCGCACGCGCTCTTTCACAAGGGGCTCCTCCGGACCTTCCAGATCGCGCACGAGTTCCACTCGATGACGGTCCTGGAAAACCTGATGATGGTGCCCGGCGGACAGGCGGGCGAGTCGATCTGGAGCACCTGGTTCGCGCGCGGCCGCATCCGCCGCGAGGAGGCCGGGATCGCCGCCCGCGCGCATGAGGTGCTGGAGTTCCTCACCATCGATCATCTCGCCGACGAGAAGGCCGGGAACCTCTCCGGCGGGCAGAAGAAGCTGCTCGAACTCGGGCGCACGATGATGGTGGACGCGAAGATCGTCTTCCTCGACGAGGTGGGTGCGGGCGTGAACCGCACGCTTCTGAACACCATCGCCGACGCCATCGTCCGCCTCAACAAGGAGCGCGGCTACACCTTCGTGGTGATCGAGCACGACATGGATTTCATCGGCCGGATCTGCGATCCGGTCATCTGCATGGCCGAGGGCAAGGTGCTTTCCGAGGGCACGCTCGACCAGATCAAGGCCGACGAGCGCGTGATCGAGGCGTATCTGGGCACCGGCCTCAAGAACAAGGCCAAGGCGGAGGCGGAGGCATGAGCGGCGCGGCCTACGACGACCGCGGCAACAAGGACCGGACGATCACGAAGGACGGCCGCGTGGGCCAGTTGCGTGCGGCCGACAACCGCGGCGTGCGTCCCGTGCACACGCGGGACGCCTTTCTCATCGGCGACGGCATGACCGGCGGCTACGGGCGCGGCGCGGATATCCTGCACGACTGCACCATCGCCGTCGAAAAGGGCCAGATCGCGGTGATCGTCGGGCCGAACGGCGCGGGCAAGTCCACCGCGATGAAGGCCGTCTTCGGAATGCTGAGCATCCACACCGGCTCCGTGCGGCTGGGGGGCGAGGACATCACGCGCCTCACCCCGCAGGCGCGCGTGCGCAAGGGCATGGGCTTCGTGCCGCAGAACGCCAACATCTTCACCTCCATGACGGTGGAGGAGAACCTCGAGATGGGCGCCTTCATCCGGACGGACGATCATTCCGGAACGATGGCGCAGGTCTATGACCTCTTCCCCATCCTCAAGGAGAAACGCCGCCAGCCGGCGGGCGAGCTGTCCGGCGGGCAGCGCCAGCAGGTTGCGGTGGGCCGCGCGCTGATGACCGAGCCCAAGGTGCTCATGCTCGACGAGCCGACCGCCGGCGTCAGCCCGATCGTCATGGACGAGCTTTTCGACCGCATCATCGAGGTGGCGCGCACCGGCATCTCGATCCTCATGGTCGAACAGAACGCGCGCCAGGCGCTGGCGATCGCCGATCAGGGCTTCGTGCTCGTGCAGGGGCGCAACGCCTACACCGGCACCGGAGAGGAGCTGCTCGCCGATCCCGAGGTGCGGCGCAGCTTTCTGGGCGGATGAGACGGCCGACCCCCCTCGCTGCGCCGACGCCTGCGTCTTTCCGGGCCGCAGCCGAAGAGGCGCGCCGCTTCCAGAGGCCCGCCGCCGGCACGACGTCCCCCTATCACGGCACCTGCGAGGCCGCGCGCCGCGCCTCGCCCCCACCGGAGTGACCGACGCATGGATCTCCTGAACGCGATCGTCGCGCTCACCAACTTCGTGATCATCCCGGCCGTCGCCTACGGCAGCCAGCTCGCCCTCGGCGCGCTCGGGGTGACGCTGATCTACGGCATCCTGCGCTTTTCCAACTTCGCGCACGGCGACACGATGGCCTTCGGCACCATGGGCGTGATCCTCGCCACATGGTGGCTGCAGAGCCTCGGGGTGAGCCTCGGGCCGCTGCCCACCGCGCTCCTCGCCCTGCCCTTCGGCATCGCCGTCTGCGCGGCGCTTGTCCTCGCGACGGACCGGGTGGTCTATCGCTTCTACCGGGCGCAACGGGTGAAGCCGGTGATCCTCGTGATCGTCTCGATGGGGGTGATGTTCGTCTACAACGGGCTCACGCGTTTCGTCATCGGCCCGGGCGACCAGAACTTCGGCGACGGGGCGCGCTTCGTCATCTCGGCGCTGGATTTCCGCGCCATGACCGGGCTTCAGGAAGGGCTCGCCATTCGTACCAGCCAGGCGATCACGCTGGTCACGGCGCTCGTGGTCGTCGCGATCCTGTTCTGGTTTCTCAATCGCACGCGCACGGGCAAGTCGATGCGCGCCTATTCCG
The DNA here is from genome assembly GCF_041685465.1 of Rhodosalinus sp. NCBI lineage: Bacteria > Pseudomonadati > Pseudomonadota > Alphaproteobacteria > Rhodobacterales > Paracoccaceae > Rhodosalinus > Rhodosalinus sp. The sequence goes on from NZ_JAWLFS010000006.1 coordinate 10,375, forward strand.
ACAACGAGGACCTCGCGCTGCTGTCCGGCATAAACCCGGAGCGGGTGGTGCTCGTGACATGGCTGATCGTGGCCGCGCTCGCCACCGTGGCGGGCACGCTCTACGGCCTCGACAAGAGCTTCAAGCCCTTCACCTATTTCCAGCTCCTGCTGCCGATCTTCGCCTCCGCCATCGTCGGCGGCCTCGGCAGCCCCGTGGGCGCGATCGCGGGCGGCTTCATCATCGCCTTCTCCGAAGTGACGATCACCTACGCCTGGAAGAAGGTGCTGGTCTATCTCCTGCCCGAGAGCCTCGAGCCCGACGGGCTCGTGCAGCTCCTGGCGGTGGATTACAAATTCGCGGTGAGCTTCGTGATCCTGGTCGTCGTCCTGCTGATCCGGCCCACCGGTCTCTTCAGGGGGAAGGCGGTATGAGCGAGCGCATCCACTCCGGCGGCGGCGGCACCGACCGCGCGCGCACGGTCCTCCTCTTCGTGCTGGTGGCCGTGCTGATCCTCGGGACCGGCTTCGTGCAGAGCTGGAACACCGCGCTGGTGATCCTGAACATGGGGCTCGTCAGCGCGATCATGTCGCTCGGCATCAACATGCAGTGGGGATTCGCCGGGCTCTTCAACGTGGGCGTCATGGGCTTCGTGGCGCTCGGCGGCCTCGCCGCGGTGCTCGTCTCCATGCCGCCGGTGCCCGCGGCCTGGTCCGCGGGCGGGGCGCGGATCCTGGGCGCGCTGCTCGTCGGCGCGGGCGTGATCGCGCTCGCCGTGGCGCTCTACAAGCGGATGAAGCCGGGACAGCTGCGCGCCTTCACGGTCTTCGCGGTCGTCGTCGTGGGATTCTTCGTCTACCGCGGTCTGCTGGACCCGGCCAAGGATGCGGTCGAGGCGGTGAACCCCGCGTCCACCGGCTATCTCGGCGGCCTCGGCCTGCCGATCGTGCTGGCCTGGCCGGTGGGAGGGCTGCTGGCCGCCGGCGCGGCCTGGGTGATCGGCAAGGTGGCGCTGGGGCTGCGGTCCGACTACCTCGCCATCGCGACGCTCGGCATCGCCGAGATCGTCATCGCCGTGCTCAAGAACGAGGACTGGCTTTCGCGCGGGGTGAAGAACGTGACCGGCCTGCCCCGCCCGGTGCCCCGCGAAGTCGATCTGCGCCAGGATCCGGGCTTCGTCGAGCAGGCCACAAGCCTCGGGCTGGATCCCTCCGCGGCCTCCTCGATCGCCGTGAAGCTCGGCTACAGCGTGCTCTTCACGATCGTGCTGGTCATTCTGCTGATCGCCGCGCAACTCGCGCTCAATTCGCCCTGGGGCCGGATGATGCGCGCCATCCGCGACAACGAGACCGCGGCCGAGGCGATGGGCAAGGACGTGACCGGCCGGCACCTGCAGGTCTTCATCCTCGGCTCGGCGCTCCTCGGGTTCGCCGGGGCGATGATGACCACGCTCGACGGTCAGCTCACGCCCGCGAGCTACCAGCCCTTGCGCTTCACCTTCCTGATCTGGGTGATGGTGATCGTGGGCGGCTCCGGCAACAACTTCGGCGCGGTGCTCGGCGGCTTCCTCGTCTGGTGGCTCTGGGTTCAGGTGGAGCCGATCGGCGCGGGCGTCATGTCCATCGTGACCGCCGGCATGGCCGAGGACAGCGCGGTGCGATCGCATCTGATGGACAGCGTCGCGCACATGCGCCTCCTGACCATGGGGGTCGTGATGCTGTTGATGCTGCGCTTCGCGCCGCGCGGGCTGCTCCCGGAACGCTAGGCCGCACCCCGGGCGCGGCCTCTTTTCCGGGCATGTCGATGCCCCCTGCCCCGGCCGCGCCATGCGCTCCGCGATTGGCTGTTGACGCGTATGCGCAGACTTCGTAGCGTCAAGGCAATGACAGGGCCGGCCGGTCCGACGGGGGGGTGGCAACACCGGGAAAAGGAGGCTCAGGCCTCCTTTTTCTCTGCGCGGACGGCGCGTTCGGTTTCGACGCTGACACCCGGCCCGGCGCGTGATATGGCCCGCCGCGACCGCAACTGAAAACCGGGACGCCCCTGCCATGCAGAGCACACTCCGACTGCTGACCCTCGCCGCCCTGACTGCCGTCGCCGCGCCGCTTGCCGCGCAGGACTCCGACGCGCCCGCCGACGAGGCCGCCGATGCCGAGACCGCGCAATCGGACACGCCCGGCGCCGACCTGAGCCTGGGCACGGCGGATGTCGGGTCCACCTACGTCGAGGACGAGTCGGGCGACTGGCAGATCCAGTGCATCCGCACCGAAGAAGGCGCGGACCCCTGCACGCTGTACCAGCTCCTGACCGACGCCGACGACAATCCCGTCGCCGAAGTCAGCATCTTTCGCCTTCCGGAGGGCGGACAGGCGGAAGCCGGTGCCACCGTGATCGCGCCGCTCGAGACGCTGCTGACCGAGGAACTCCGCGTCGCCGTCGACGGCGGACAGGGCAAGCGCTACCCGTTCTCCTTCTGCAATCAGGTCGGCTGCTACGCGCGCATCGGCCTCACCGCGTCGGATATCGAAGCCTACAAGCGCGGCGCGGCGGCGGAAGTCACCATCGTGCCTTTCGCGGCCCCCGATCAGACGGTGACGCTCGAGATGTCGCTGGCGGGCTTCACCGACGGCTACGACCAGCTCGAGGTTCTGGAGAACTGAGCGCGCGGGCCGTCAGGCCCGCCCCATCCCCTCGAGCACGGCGCGCGCGGCGCGCAGACCCGGCGGCGCTCCGCCCGCGCCGAGCCGCGCCATGGTCTCGGCCATCGCGGCGCGCTGCGGGCCGGGGTCGTCGAGCACCGTGCCGAGCGCCGCCGCGATCGGGCCGGGACGGCAGTCGCGGCCAAGAAACTCCGGCACCGTGCGCGTGCCAGAGACGAGGTTGACGAGCGTCACCGTGTCCAGCCGCACCATGCGCCCGATGATCTGGTGCGAGATCCAGCCCATGTCGTAGGCGATCACCATGGGCGTTCCGGCCGCCGCAAGCTCGAGCGAGACGGTGCCCGAGGCGGCAAGCGCCACGTCGGCCGCGGCGAAGGCGGCGCGTTTCTCGGCCGCCGCATCCGGCGCGCGCGGGTCGATCACCACCGGCGCGCCGGGCCAGTCCGTGACCGCCGCCACGACCTGATCCGCGACGTCATGCGCCGCCGGCACGACCACGCGCAGGCCCGGCCGCGCCTCCGCGAGCCGCGCAAGCGCGGCGCGGAAGATGGGGGTGAGCCGCGCGACCTCCGCCCGGCGCGAGCCCGGCAGCGCAAGAACGAGCGGCCCTGTCCCGATCCCGTGGCGCTGACGGAACGCCTCCACCTCCGCCGTCCCCGCCTGCGGCGCGGTGACGACCGGGTGGCCCACGAAATCGCAGCGCATCCCGGCGGCTTCCATGTAGGGCGGCTCGAACGGCAGGAGCGCGAGCACCTGGTCGACGTGCGCGGCCATGCGCTCGGCGCGTTTCGGCCGCCACGCCCAGACCGTCGGCGCGACGTAGTGCACGGTGCGGATATCGGCGCGCGCCTTGACGCGCTCGGCGACGCGCAGGCTGAACTCCGGCAGGTCGATGGTGATCAGAACGTCCGGCCGGGCGGCCACCACGGCCTCCGCCGTCTCGGCGATCCGCCGCCTGAGCGCGCGGTATTGCGCGAGGATCTCGACCACGCCCATGACCGAGATCTCCTCCATCGGGAAGAGGCTCTCGAGCCCCCGGGCCGTCATGTCCGGCCCGCCGATCCCTTCGAAGGTCACCTCCGGCGCGAGGGTCGCGAGCCCCTCCATCAGCGCCGCGCCGAGCCGGTCGCCGGAGGCCTCCCCGGCGATGAGAAAGACGCGCATCAGCCGCGCACCCAGAGGAACAACCCCGCCCGGTCGAGCGCCGCGACCGTCGCGTCCCGGTCGAGCACCATGACGCCGCCCGCCTCGATCACCACGCCGGCGAGCCCGGCGGCGGCCACGCCCTCCGCGGTGCGCGGGCCGATGGCGGGCAGATCCGCGCGCCGGTCCTGATCGGGCTTCGGCGCCTTGTAGAGAAGGCCCGCGCGCGCGGCCTCCTCGCCCCCCTGCCCCGAGAGCCAGTCCGCCGCGCCCCCGAGGACGTCGCCCATCATGTCGGCGGCCCAGCTGAAGGGGTCGCCCGGGGCATCCCCCGGCCCCGGCGCCTGCGGCGGCGCGAGGCGGGCGAGCATGGCGTCCGTGCCCTCCGGCCCCTCGCGGGCGAGCACCCGGTCGCCCCGGATCGCGCAGGCCTGCCCCTGATCGGCGGCGCCCATCTCGGCGACAACCTCGGCGCCGAGCCGCGCCTCCGCGTCGGTCTCCGGTCCGGGCCGCGCAGCCGTCAACACGCCCGCGGGCGGCAGCAGCCCCGGCGCGGCCTCATGCGCCGCGACCACCGCGAAGCCCTCGCCCTCCAGAATGGCGATCAGCGCGCGCAGCGCCCCGTCGTCGCCGAGGCGCAGCGCGTCGCGCAGCCGCGGCACCAGCGGCAGCGTGGCGTCGTCGAGCGCGCCGAGGTCGATCTCGGGCCGGCGCACGCCGCCGCAGAGGCAGACCTGCGTCACACCCTGCGCCTTGAGCGTGGCCATCAGCCCGCCGAGCTGTTCGAGACGGAAGGTCAGGTCGGGCGTCAGCCCCTCGGGCGCGTGGCCACGCAGCGCGCAGACGAGCGGGCGGCGCGCCTGTGCCGCGGCGACGGCAGCGGGCAGCGTTCCCTCCCCTGCGATCAGCGCCAGCATTCCGCTCACCCCGGCGTCAGGAAGGAGCGATCGCTGCCGGCGAGCACGAAATCGACGATTTCGCGGACATACGCGCTCCGCGTCTCCTCGCCGAGGCGGCGCGCGCGGTCCTGAAACGCGCCCTCGCCCTGCGCGAGCATCTGGAAGGCGGCACGCAGCGCGGTGATGTCCTCGCGCGAGACGCCGCGGCGCTTCAGCCCGACGAGGTTCAGCCCGTCGAGCCGCCCGCGCGGCGCCTGCACGAGACCGTGCGGGATCACGTCGTTGGTGACCATCGTCACCGCGCCGATGATCGCGCCGCGCCCGATGCGGACGAACTGGTGCACGCCGGACAGCCCGCCCACGATCACCTCGTCCTCGAGCACGCAGTGCCCGGCGAGCGCGGCGTTGTTGACGAGGATCACCCGGTCGCCGATCTGCACGTCGTGCGCCACGTGGCACCCGGCCATGAAGAGCCCGTCGTCGCCCACGCGCGTGACGCCGCCGCCGCCCTCGGTGCCGCAGTTCATGGTGACATGCTCGCGGATGCGGTTGCGCGCGCCGATCTCGAGGCGCGTGCGCTCGCCGCGGAACTTCAGGTCCTGCGGCACCTCGCCGATCACCGCGAAGGGAAAGATCACCGTCCCGGCGCCGATCCGCGTGGCGCCGGAGACGACGACATGGCTGCGCAGCTCGACGCCCGGGCCGAGCTCCACCTCCGGCCCGACGTGGCAGAAAGGGCCGATCGCGCAGCCCTCGCCGAGCGTCGCCCCCGGTTCGACGACGGCAGAGGGGTGGATCGTCGCGCTCAAGCCGGCGCCCCGCCGCTCTGGTCGAACATCGCGGAGAACTCGGCCTCGGCGGCGAGTTCGCCCGCCACCTCGGCGCGGCCCGAGAATTTCCAGACCTTGCCGCCCGGCTTGCCGCGCAGCGTCTCGATCCGCATCTCGAGCACGTCGCCCGGGACCACCTTGCGGCGGAACTTCGCCTTGTCGATTCCCATGAAGTAGAGAAGCAGCCGCTGGTCCGCGAGATCGAGCGCCACGCCCACCATCACGCCGGCGGTCTGCGCCATCGCCTCGACGATCGTGACGCCGGGCATGATCGGGTGGCCGGGGAAATGCCCCTGGAAATGGGGCTCGTTCGCGGTGACGTTCTTGATACCCGTGGCCGCCTGCGTGCCCTCGATCCCCTCGACCCTGTCCACGAGAAGAAAGGGATATCTGTGCGGCAGGATGCGCTGAATGAGCTGGATATCGGCGGTCTGGGGCTCGGTCATCGGCGGCTCCGGAAAGGGTCACGTTCTGCTAGCAAGCCCCGCAGGGCGGGGCAAGGCGCTCAGGGCAGCACGTCCCCGGCCGTCGGGTCCGGCTCCTCCCCGCCGTCGGACGGCGAGGCAGGCGGGGTCACCGTGAGGCCGTCGGGCGCGGGCTCATCGGGCGACGGCGCCTCGGTCCGCGGCGGCGCGACCTCGGGCGTCTCGGGGATGTCCGGAGAGATCGTCGCGTCGAGCCGCTCGATCGCGCGGTCGGTCACATCCACGGCGTCGAGGCTCATGAACACGGACCGTGCCTCCACGATCACCGCCGCGCCGGCGTCCCGCATGATCTCCTCCAGAACCGGCTGTGCGGCCTCGATGAAGGTGCGGCGGGCGGCGTCGTTGCGCGCCGCGAGGGCACGCGCCTTGGCGTCCTGCTCGCGGCGAATGCGCATCACGCGCTCGTCGAAGGCGTCGGCTTCGGCCCGGAAGGCCTCGGGGGCCATCCCGGCCCGACGGTCGGTCAACTCGCGTTCCTCCTCCGCGAGCTCGGCCTCGATGCGGCGGTTCTCCGCGGCGAGTTCGGCGCCCTGCTCTTCGAGCTCCTCGGCCACGCGGCGCCCGTAGGCCGATTCGGCGTAGAGGCGCTCGGGGTCGACGGTGAGCACCGGGCTCTGCACCGTGCCGGTGACGAAACCGCTTCGCCCCTGATCCTGTGCCGCCGCGACGCTCGACATGAGCGCAAAAAGCGCCAGCGCCAGCGTCGTGAGACCCGTCCGGCAGAGACCCGAGAGGCACACGGCGTCAGAAGTCGGTCGAGATCGTCAGGTCGAAGTTCTGCGCTTCGTCATGCGGGCGCTTTTCGAGGGCCTCGGAGAAGTTGAAGCGAAGCGGTCCGATCGGCGTATCCCAGAACACCGAGAAACCGATCGTCTGACGCAGCGAGAAATCCTCGTAGAGCACATCGGAGTTCGTGTCCTCGAGGCTCCAGAGCGATCCGGCGTCGTAAAAGACGCCACCGGTGATTCCGACCTCTTCCGGCAGGCCGAGGGGAAACTCGGCCTCGAACCGGGCGACGGCGTACATCTCCCCGCCGAGGGCGTCGTCGACGCTGTCGCCCACGTTGCGTTCGCGCGGGCCGATCCCGTCGAGCGTGAAACCGCGCATCCGCCGCGGCCCGAGGAAGAACCGGTCGGTCACGCGGCTGGAGCCGCTGGAATAGTTGAGCGCGCCACCCTCGAGGGACGCGCGCAGGGTCACTTCCTCGTTCCAGACGCGCCGCTGCGCGACGGCACGGGCGCGGGTCTCCACGAAGGTGTTGTCGCCGCCGATGCCGCCGAAGTCCTGCCCGAATTCGAGCAGGATGCCCGCGTCGGGATCGAGGCCGCTGCGCCGCGTGTCGTAGCTGATCGTGTAGCCCACCGAGCTGTTCCACTCGTCGCCGCGGTCGATCTCGTCGCTGATGATGCGCCCCACGTTCGGGCCCTCGTCGGAAAGCTCCGTGTATTCGGCGGTGTAATTGAGGCCGAGCCGCGCGCTTTCCGTCAGCGGGAACTCGAAGGAGGGCCGGAAGCGTCCCGTCGCGGTGTCATAGCTCGCCAGAAGGTTGTCCGTCTCGCGATACGAGAGATCGAACCCGAAGCGAAGGTCACGCCCGAGGAAGGCCGGTTCCGTAAACCCGAGTTCGTAGACACGGTCGTCCTCGCCGGTGGAGACCTGCAGCGAGAAGCGCTGCCCGCGTCCGAGAAAGTTGCGCTCCTGGAAGCGGACCACGGCGCCGAAGCCCGCGGTGCTGGAATAGGTGCCGCCGAAGGTCAGGCTGCCGGTCGGCTGCTCCTCGACGTCGACGTCCACGATCACCTGTTCCCCGCTCGACCCTTCGCGGGCATCGACGTTGGCCGACGCGAAGAGGTCGAGGGCCCGGATGCGTTCGGCCGCCGCGCGGATCTCGCGGGGATTGAAGGGATCACCCTCGGCGACGCGGAACTGGCGACGGATCACGCGGTCGAGCGTCGAGGTGTTGCCCTCGATGTCGATGCGCTCGATGAAGATGCGCGGGCCGCGCTCCAGCCGGTAGGCGACATCGAGCGTCTGCATCCGGTCGTTGCGGCTGATCTCGGGCTGGACGCGCACGAAGTCGAGCCCGCGATCCACCGCCAGTCGCTCGAGCCGGGCGATATCGTTGTCGACGCGGGACGGCGAGTAGACCTGCCCGGGGCTGGACCGGACGACCTCCTGGAACTCTGCCGGGTCGACGTCCGGCAGATCGCTCGTCACCGTCAGCTCGCCGAAGCGGAAACGCTGCCCCTCCTGCACGTTGAAGGTCACGAAGTAGGCGTCGCGCTCGTCGGCGAGTTCGGCGTTGACCGAGGTGATCTCGAAATCGACGTAGCCGCGCGAATTGTAGAAGTCGGTCAGAAGCTGCTGGTCGAACTCGATCCGGTCGGCGACCAGCGTGTCGGACTGGATGAAGGCGCGCAGGACGCCGGCCTGCTTGGTCTCCAGCACGCGGCGCAGGCGGCGGTCGGAGAAGGCGTCGTTGCCGACGAAGCCGATGCGCTCGATCTCGACCACGTCCCCTTCGAACACCTCGAAGACCAGATCGACGCGGTTGTCGCCCCGCTCGATCACGCGCGGAGTGACCCGGGCTGCAATACGGCCCTGTGCCTCGTAGGCCTCGACGATGGACGTGACGTCGCTTTCGACCTGCGCGGGATTGAAGACGCGCCGGGGCTGCACGTCGACCAGGTCGCTCAACTGATCGTCGTCGATGCGACGGTTTCCCTCGAATGAGATTTCGTTGATCGTCGGGTACTCGGCGACGCGGATCACGAGGCGCGTGCCCTGCGGGTCGATCTCGACGGTCTCGAAGAGGCCGCTGTCGAGGATCCGGCGATACGCCCGGTTCAGTTCGGCGGCCGAGACGGTCTCGCCGCGGGCGATGCCGGCATAGCTGAGGATGGTGCTCGGCTGGATGCGCTCGTTGCCGTCGATCTCGACCGAGGTGAAGCGGTACTCCTGCGCCTCGGCCGGCGCGCCGGCCATGCTCGCGCCCGTCGCCAGAACGACCGCGAAAAGCCACGCCGTGAGAACACCGCCGCGCGGCGACGCGGCCCCCGATCGCTTCTGCATCACGCCAACCCGTTCCGACATCCCTCCGGGCGGTGGTATCGGCATCGCACCGGGTTGTCAAAGCCGCGCGGGTCGGTGCGCGCTGCCGCGCCGGCCTCACACGAGCGCCAGAAAGGCGCCCAGACCGAGGCCGATGAGGATCGCCGCCGGATAGGCGATCCAGTCCCAGTTCAGCGCGAGAAGCGCGCCGATGCTTCGGCCGCCGTGGCGCAGGGTGTCCATCGTCTGCATCGCTCCGCTGCCTTCAGTATCTGACGCGACAGAGCGTAACGCACCAATGTGGCAGGATTTCGGCGCCGCAGCTCAGGGGCAGAAGAGGTCGTTGAAGATCGCGAAGGCCATGAGCGACAGGATCGCGACCAGCCCCGCGCCCATCAGCGCCTGAAGCGCGCGCTCGGACGGCGGCCGCCCGGACACGGCCTCATAGGCATGAAAGACGAGGTGCCCGCCGTCCAGCACCGGCACGGGGAAGAGGTTCAGAAGCCCCACGGCCGTCGAGAGCACCGCGATGAACCAGACGAAGCTGAGCGCCCCCTGGCTCGCCATCGCGCCCGAGGTCTCGGCGATGCCGATCGGTCCGGACAGGTTGCAGGAACTGATCGCGCCGGTCACCATGTGCCAGAGGCCCGAGAGCGAGCCCTGGATCACCGTGCCGACCTGCGCCACGCCGCCCCAGAGCGCCTCGAAGGGGCCGACCATCGCGGTCGCGGGCTCGAAGACCATGCCGCCGATGATGCCGATGCGCCAGTGCGTCTCGAACCCGCCGCCGGGCTGCGGCTCGTCGGTGCGCTTGGGCTCGAGCGTGCGCGCGAGCGTTTCACCGTCGCGCCAGACGGTGAGCGCGAGCGGCGTGCCCTCGGAGCGCTCCACGATCTCGCGCAGGTCGTCGAAGGCGGCGATCTCTTCCCCGTTCACTTCGGTGATGACGTCACCCGGGCGCAGCCCCGCCGCGAGCGCCGCGGACTGCGGGATCACCTGCGTCACGATCGGCGGATAGGGATAGGGGCCGGTCACCTCGATCTGCTGCCCGTCGCGGGCGACGAGATACGACAGCTCCGGCGCGCGCGGGAGCTCTTCCGAGAAGCTCTCGAAGGCCTCCGTCTCCTCGAAGCCCGGCAGCGCCACGCCCGCGATCTCGAGGATGCGGTCGCCCTCCTGAAGCTCGTTGGTCACCGGCACGGGCCGCAGATCGCCCACGGTGAGCGGCTCGGCGATCTCGCCGCGGGCGAAGAGCACCGCCGCGAAGACCACGATCGAGAGCGCGAAGTTGAAGACCGGCCCCGCCGCGACGGTCGCCGCGCGCGCCCAGAGCGGCGCCCCGGCCATGGTGTGGCGTTGCTCCTCCGGGCTCATCCCGGCAAGCGCCTCGGCGTCGGTCCCGCTCGCCGCGTTGGCGTCGCCGAGAAACTTGACGTAGCCCCCGAAGGGCAGCGCGGCGATCTGCCACTGCGTGCCGCGCCTGTCGGTGCGCGACCAGAGCACCGGCCCGAACCCGAGCGAGAAGACCTCCGCCTCGATCCCCGACCAGCGGCCGACGATGTAATGCCCGTACTCGTGGATCGCGACGATCACCGACAGCGCGATCACGAAGGCGAGAATGGTCCAGATCAACCCGCCGAACTGCGGGATCAGGTTCAGCGCGTCCAAATCCGTCTCCTCAGGATGTGCGTTCCGAAATGACCTGCCCGGCGACGCGCCGGGCCGAACCGTCTATATGGAGCACGGTTTCGAGGTCGAAAGAGGCATCAATGCGACCCGGCTCTGACGAAAGGCGGGAGAGCACCTCCTCGACCACCTCCGCCATCTCGAGGAAGCCGATTCGCCCGGCGATGAAGCCGTCGAGCGCGATCTCTTTCGCGGCGTTGAAGGCCGCCCCGGAAAGCCCGCCGCGCGCCATCACCTCCCGCGCGAGGCGCAGCGCGGGGTAGCGCCGGTCGTCGGGCGCGCGGAACGTGAGCTGCCCGAGCGCGGCGAGGTCCAGCCGCTCCACCGGAAGCGCGCGGCGTTCGGGCCAGTTGAGCGCGTAGCCGATCGCGTGCCGCATGTCCGGCGGGCCGACATGCGCCATGAGCGCGCCATCGGCGAATCCCACGAGCGCGTGCACGATCGATTCGGGGTGTACCAGCACCTCGATCCGCGCGGGCTCGACGCCGAAGAGCTCCCGCGCCTCGATGACTTCCAGCGCCTTGTTGAACATCGAGGCGCTGTCGATGGTGATGCGCTGGCCCATGTCCCAGTTCGGGTGCGTCGCGGCCTCGGCCGGCGTGGCGTGGGCGAGCCGCTCCAGCGGCCAGTCGCGGAAGGCGCCGCCCGAGGCGGTAATGACGATGCGCTCCACCGCTGCGCGGTCCTCGCCGACGAGGCCCTGAAAGACGGCGGAGTGCTCGCTGTCCACGGGCAGGACGGTCGCGCCGTGGCGCCGCGCGGTCGCCATCACGAGGGGACCGGCGCAGACCATGCTCTCCTTGTTGGCGAGCGCGAGGGTCGCCCCCTGCTCCAGCGCCGCGAGGCCGGGAGCGAGACCGGCGGCGCCGACGATGGCCGACATCACCCAGTCCGCGGGACGTGCCGCAGCCTCGATCAGCGCGCCCTGCCCGGCCGCCGCCTCCACGCCCGAGCCGTCGAGCGCGGCGCGCAGCTCCTCGAGGTGCTCCTCATGCGCCGTCACCGCCACCGCGGCGCCGAGCCGGCGCGCGTCCTCGGCCAGCTGCGCGACGTTGCGCCCGCCGGTCAGCGCGACGACCTCGAAGGTGCCCGGCGGCGCGCGGTCGATCAGGTCGATCGTGTTCTGCCCGATCGAGCCCGTCGCACCGAGGATCGAGACCCGCCTCATGTCGCCGCCCCCGGCGGGAAGCGCACCACCTGCTCGGCGATCAGCACGAGAAGCGCCGCGCCGAGCATCCCGTCGAACCGGTCGAGGAGCCCGCCGTGCCCGGGAAGGAGGGCCGAGCTGTCCTTGACGCCGAGGTGGCGCTTCATCGCGCTCTCCGCGACGTCGCCCATCTGCGCGGCCATGGCGACGGCGACCGAGACGCCGATCAGCCCTGCGCCCGCGCCGGTGGCCCCTGCGAAGCCGGCGCCCACGGCGCCCCCGCCGATCCAGCCGGCGACGGTGCCGGACCATGTCTTCTTGGGGCTGATGCGGGGCCAGAACTTCGGCCCGCCAAGGGCGCGCCCGGCGAAATAGCCCGCCACGTCGCTCGCCACCACCACAGCCACCAGCCAGAGCATCCAGAGCGCGCCGAAATCGTCGCGCACCCCCATCATGCCGAACCCGGCGAGGCAGACGAGCGCCGTGTACCCCATGCAGAGCGCCCGATCACGCGCGATGATCCCGAAGCCCAGAAGCGCCGGCGCGAGCAGCACGGGCAGCGCAAGACCGGGCGGCAGGTAGATCGCGGCGAGCACCGCCACCCCCGCCGCCGCGCCGAGCCCGCGACGCACCGCGGGCCGCCGGTCGAGCATGCCCCCGAGTTCCCAGATCATCAGGCCGCTGACGACGGCGACCAGCGCGTGAAACGCGTGACCGCCGGCCCAGATGCCTGCCGCGCCCACCGCAACCAATCCCGCCCCGGTGGCGAGGCGGGTGCCGAGATCGCCCCAGGCGGCGCCGCTCACGCGCTCACCGCGCCGCGGCGCCGCGCGACGGCACCGCGCCGAAGCGCCGGTCGCGCCGCCCGAAACTCTTCAGCAGGCGGCCGAACTCCTCGCGTGTGAAATCGGGCCAGAGCGTGTCCACGAACTCGTATTCCGAATAGGCCGACTGCCAGAGCAGGAAGTTGGAGATGCGGGCCTCGCCGCTCGTGCGGATGACGAGGTCCGGGTCGGGCAATACACATGTGTCGAGATAGCGCGGCAGCGTCTCCTCGTCCACGTCCTCGGGGCGCAGGCGACCGCGGCCCACGTCCTCGGCCAAGCGTTTCGTGGCGCGCGCCACCTCGTCCCGGCCGCCGTAATTGAGCGCCACGGTCAGGTTGGTGCCGCGGCAGCCGGCGGTCATCTCCTCGAGTTCGTCCATGAGCCCGATCAGCTTGGCGTCGAGGCGCACGCGGTCGCCGATGAAACGCACGCGCACGTCGTTGGCCATGAGCGCCCGCGCCTCGCGGCGGATGTAACCGCGGAAGAGGTTCATCAGGCCCGCCACCTCGGCCTGCGTGCGCTTCCAGTTCTCCGTCGAGAAGGCGAAGACGGTCAGGTACTCCACGCCGTAGTCCGGGCAGGACTCGACGATCTCGCGCACGCGCTGCGCGCCGGCGTGGTGACCGAACAGGCGCGGACGCCCGCGCTGCGTCGCCCAGCGGCCGTTGCCGTCCATGATGATGGCCACGTGGCGCGGGCCGAGGCGCGCCGCGGCCGCGGCGCCGTCGCTGGCGTCCTCCGGCATGCGCTCAGACCTGCATGATTTCGGCTTGCTTGGCCTCGAGCGCCTCGTCCACCGCCTTGATGTAGCGGTCGGTGAGCGCCTGCACTTCCTCCTCGTAGAGTTTCTGATCGTCCTCGGAGAGGCCGGCGGCCTTCGCCTTCTTGATCTGGTCCATGCCGTCGCGCCGCACGTTGCGGATCGCCACGCGCGCGCTTTCGGCGTACTGCGCCGCCACCTTGCCCAGATCGCGGCGGCGTTCCTCGTTCAGCTCGGGGATGGGCAGCATGATGATGGTGCCGTTGAGCTGCGGATTGATGCCCAGCCCGGACTCGCGGATCGCCTTCTCGACCTTTCCGACGAGGCTCTTGTCCCAGACGTTGATCGTGATCATCCGCGATTCGGGCACGTTGATCGTGCCCACCTGGTTGATCGGCGTGCGCTGCCCGTAGGCCTCGACCATCACCGGCTCCAGCATGGAGGAGGAGGCCCGCCCGGTGCGCAGGCTGGCGAGTTCGCCTTTCAGGGAACTCATCGCCCCCTTCATGCGCCGTTCGAGGTCGTCGGTGTCGATTTCGATCTCGTCGTCTGCCATCGTTCTTTTCTTTCCCTCGGACGCGGCGCGCGCCGCGTCAGACTATCTTCAGCCGTGTACCATTGTATAGGCACCCTCGCCCGCGAGGATGCCGCGGAAGCCGCCCGGCTCGTCGAGCGAGAACACGATGATCGGCAGCGCGTTATCCCGCGCCAGCGCGATCGCCGAGGCGTCCATGACCTTCAGGTGGTCGGCGAGCACCTGATCGTAGGTGATGCGGTCGTAGCGCCTGGCGTCCGGGTTCGACATCGGGTCGGAATCATAGACCCCGTCGACTTTCGTTCCCTTGAAGATCACCTCGCAGGCCATCTCGTTGGCGCGCAGCGTCGCGGCGGTGTCGGTGGTGAAATACGGGTTTCCGGTGCCGGCCGCGAAGATGCAGACGCGCTTCTTCTCGAGGTGGCGCACCGCGCGGCGGCGGATGTAGGGCTCGCAGATCTGGTCCATCGGGATCGCGCTGATCACCCGCGTGAAGACACCCAGGCTCTCGAGCGCGGACTGCATCGCCAGCGCGTTCATCACCGTCGCGAGCATCCCCATGTAGTCGGCGGTGGTGCGTTCCATCCCCTGCGCGGCCCCCTGAAGGCCCCGGAACACGTTGCCGCCGCCGATCACCATGCAGATCTCGACGCCCATCTCGTGCACCGCCGCCACCTCGCGCGCGATGTGCGAGACGGTGGGCGGGTGAAGCCCGTAGGAGGTATCGCCCATGAGCGCCTCGCCCGAGAGTTTCAGCATGACGCGCCGATAGGCGGTCTTGGGGGGCTCTGGGGCCATGTTGCACGCACTCCGGGGCACTCGTAGGATCGCGCGCAAAATGTCGCAAAACCCCGGCGGGTTCAATCCGGCCCGCACAGCGCCCCCGCCGCAGCGCCCGACGAGGCACCAGGCCCTTGGAAATCGAGGACATCCCCGCCGACCGTCACGTCCTGATCGCCGGCCCGACGGCAAGCGGCAAGTCCGCGCTCGCCCTCCGCCTCGCCGAGCGGCAGGGGGGCGTGATCGTGAATGCGGACGCCGTGCAGGTGCACCGGGTCTGGCGCGTGCTCAGCGCGCGGCCCGCGCCGGCCGAGGAGGCGCGCGCGCCGCATGCGCTCTACGGCTTCCTCGCGCCCGAGGCGGAATACTCCGTCGGCCAGTGGCTGCGCGACCTGGAGCCGCGTCTTCACGGGGGCGACAGATTGATCCTCGTCGGCGGCACCGGCCTCTATTTCTCGGCGCTGACCGAAGGGCTGGCGGACATCCCGGCGATCCCGGAGCCGGTGCGCGCCGAGGCAGCGGAGCGCATCGCCGAGGGCGGCACCGCGGCGCTGCTCGCGGAGCTCGACGCGGCCACGGCATCGCGCATCGACCGCGCGAATCCGGCTCGGGTGCGCCGCGCCTGGGAGGTCTTGCGCGCCACCGGGCGCGGGTTGGCCCAGTGGCAGGACGAGACCGGGCCGCCGCGCCTGCCGCTCGGCGACACGGTGCCGTTGCGGATCGATGCGCCGCGCGACTGGCTCGCCACGCGAATCGAACGGCGCTTCGACGCGATGCTCGCACAGGGCGCGCTCGACGAGGTGCGGGCCGTGCTGCCAATCTGGCGCGGCGATCTGCCGGCGTCCAAGGCCATCGGCGCCCCGGAGCTGGTCGCGCACCTGCAGGACGGGATTCCCCTCGAGGACGCACGCGCGCAGGCCGTGGCGGCCACGCGCCGCTTCGCCAAGCGCCAGCGCACGTGGTTTCGCGCGCGGATGCGCGCCTGGCACGGCGTCGACGCGCGCGGGCTCCCGCGCGCCTAATGCCGCGTCGGTGCACGGCCGCCATGGGCCGATTTGTGCCGGGATCGTGAAAGGCGGGTTGGCAAGGCGGGGGGCGATGCGCCATGCAGGGGCGG
>NZ_JAWLFS010000007.1:0-26199 GCF_041685465.1 Rhodosalinus sp.
GCCGCCACGACGCTCGACGGGATCGGCGGGTCGGACCTCGCCCCGATCTACGGCCGCATGGCAGCGTTCAAGGCGCTTCTGCACCGGGACGACTCGCTCTCCGAGGACGAGCGGCGACAGGGGTTCGCCGCCATTGCCGCCGCGGGCGGGCCGCTGCGTCTTCTCGCGGAAGAGCAGATCGCGCTGAGCGAGATCGCCGCCGGAGAGCGGGACGCGGCGCTCGAGCGGCTGGAGACGATCCGCGCCGACGCCTCGGCGACGCCGGGCCTGCGCCGCCGCACCGAGCAGATGATGGTCGCGCTCGGGGCGGAGCCGCGGTCGCGCTCCGACGGATGAGACGCGAGGAGGGAGCGCTGGGGATGACGGGCGCAGACACGACGGCCGCGAGACGGCGAGGCCGCCGCGCGGGGCTTCTGCTCGGTGCGCTGGCGATGCTCGCCGCCTGCTCGGAGCGGGAGCGCATCCTGCCCGGGGAGCGGCTGGACCTCCGCGCCGTCTTCGACGGCCCGGCCGCCGCACCCGCCGCGGAGGCCCCGCGCGGAACCCCGGCGCCGCTGTCGCTTCCCGCCCCGCGGGTCAACGCGGGCTGGACCCACGGCCCGGGCAGCCCCGCCTATCGCGCCGCGCATCCCGCGATCGCGCATCCCCTCGATCCCGCCTGGAGCGCCGACATCGGCGAGGGCGACAGCCGCCGCGCCCGTATCGCGACCGACCCGGTCGTCGCCGACGGCCGTGTCTTCACGATCGACGCGGCCTCGGTCCTCAGGGCCACGAGCACCGAGGGCGAGCCGCTCTGGTCGCTGAGCCTCGTTCCCGCGCGCGACCGCCCCGGCGAAGCCATGGGCGGCGGTCTCGCCCATGGCGGCGGGGGTCTCTACGCGACCTCCGGCTACGGCAGGCTGCTCGCCATCGAGCCCGAGACGGGCACGGTGCGCTGGGATCAGAAGCTCGACGCCACCGGCACGGGCGACCCGCTCTATCGCGACGGGCTCGTCTATCTCGTCGCCGGCGACACCACCGCCTGGGCGATCGAGGCCGAGGACGGGCGCGTGCGCTGGCGCAACGAGGGCGTGGGCGACGTGCGCAACGTGTCCGGCGGGCCGGCCCCCGCCGTCGCCGACGGGCGTGTCGCCTTCGCCTTCGGCAACGGCGAGATTCAGACCGTCTTCCCCGAGGGCGGCCTGCCGCGCTGGAGCGCCTTCGTCTCCGGCCGCCGCGAGGGCACGGCGATCGGTCTCGTCGACGATATCACCGGCGGCCCGCTGATCGCCGACGGTCGCCTTTATGCTGCCAATGCGGCCGGGCGCCTTGCGGCGCTGGATCTCGAGACAGGCGAGCGGCTCTGGACCGCCGAAGACGGTGCCGTCGACGCGATCTGGCCCGCCGGCGGCGCACTCTTCGTGGTGAACGACCGCAACGAGCTGCTGCGCCTCGACGCGCGCGACGGCCGCCGCGTCTGGGCGGTCCAACTGCCGCGCTACACCGAGGAGCGCCCGCGCCGCCGCGCCGCGATCCACGCGCAGCATGGTCCCGTGCTCGCCGGCGGCCGGCTGATCGTTGCCGGAGGCGACGGGCTGATCCGGGCCTTCGACCCGGAAGACGGCGCCCTGCTGCAGACCCTCGACCTGCCCGGCGGCGCCACCGCCGCCCCGGTCGTCGCCGGCGAGACGCTCTACGTCGTCACGGGCGACGGGCGATTGCACGCTTTCCGCTGAGCCGCGGATGCGTTAAGCCCGCGGCCTGCGCTGAAGGAGCCTGCGGCCGATGAGTTTCCGCCTCGCCATCGTGGGGCGCCCCAACGTGGGCAAGTCCACCCTGTTCAACCGCCTTGTCGGGCGGCGCCTGGCGCTCGTCGACGATCAGCCCGGCGTGACCCGCGACCTGCGTGAGGGCGAAGGGCGCCTCGGGCCCCTGCGCTTCACCGCGCTCGACACCGCCGGGCTGGAGGACGCCAGCGACGACAGCCTGCCGGGCCGGATGCGCCGGCTGACCGAACGCGCGGTGGAAGAGGCCGATGCCTGCCTCTTCGTGATCGACGCGCGCGCTGGCGTGACGGCGACCGACGAGGTCTTCGCCGACATCCTGCGCCGGCGCGCCGGCACCGTGATCCTCGCCGCCAACAAGGCCGAGGGACAGGCGGGCGCGGCCGGCATCGCGGAGGCCTGGGGCCTCGGCCTCGGCGAGCCGGTCGCCCTCTCGGCCGAGCACGGCGAGGGGCTGGCCGATCTCGCCGCCGTGCTGGGGCCGCTCATCGCGGCGAAGGAGGACACCGAGGCCGCCGCAGCGGAGGCGCCCGAGACGGATGTCGACGTGGACGAAGCGGGCGAAAGCCCGCAGGGTCCGCGCGTGCCGACCGCCGCGCGTCCCCTGCAGATCGCCGTGGTGGGGCGGCCCAATGCCGGCAAGTCCACCCTCGTCAATCGCATCCTCGGAGAGGAACGGCTGCTCACCGGGCCGGAGGCCGGCATCACGCGCGACGCGATCTCGATCGCGACCGAGTGGGACGGGCTGCCGGTGCGCATCTTCGACACCGCCGGCATGCGCAGGAAGTCGCGGGTGACGGGCAAGCTCGAGAAGCTCTCGGTCGCCGACGCGCTCCGCGCCGTGCGCTTCGCGGAGGTGGTCGTCGTGCTCCTCGACGCGGCCACCCCCTTCGAGACGCAGGACCTGCGCATCGCCGATCTCGCCGAGCGCGAGGGCCGCGCCGTCGTCGTCGCCGTCAACAAGTGGGACGCCGAACCCGAGAAACAGGCCAAGCTGAAGGCGCTCCGCGAGGGCCTCGAGCGGCTGCTGCCGCAGCTGCGCGGCGTGCCGCTGGTCACGCTGTCGGCGCGCACGGGTCAGGGGCTCGACCGGCTGCGCGCGGCCATCGAGACGGCGCAGGACGTCTGGAACCGCCGCGTGCCCACCGCGCAGCTCAACCGCTGGCTCGCCGACATGGTCGCCGCCCACCCGCCGCCGGCGCCCGGCGGCCACCGCATCCGGCTGCGCTACATGACGCAGGCCAAGACGCGTCCACCCGGCTTCGTCGTCATGTGCTCGCACCCCGACAAGCTCCCGGAGGCCTACACCCGCTACCTCGTCAACGGCCTGCGCGCCGATTTCGACATGCCCGGCACGCCGATCCGCCTCTGGCTGCGGTCGCGGTCGGAGAAGAACCCCTACAAGGGCCGGAAGAAGCCCCAGCCCTCGCGCCTGCGCAAGCACCTCGGCCGGCCCGGCGGCGCGGCCTGACGGCCGCCAGTCATCTTCTCGGGCGAGGGGCGCTGCCCCTCGCGCTCCCCGGAGTATTTCTGCCAAGATGATGGTGCCCTGGCAGGTCGCGGCATGCGGCAGGCCTGCCCCGCCCCCAGGGAGGTGTCCTTGAAGGAAGGCCGCAGTGTGACTTGTCCCATCATCTTGGCAGAAATACTCCGGGGGTGAATTGGCCGCAGGCCAAGAGGGGGCAGCGCCCCCTTACCTGCTGCTGGCGGCGCGGCGTCAGCCCTCCATCTCCAGAACCCGGCCGAAGGGCGGCGTGGTGCGGGGGGCGCGGGGGATCGCCCAGAGCACCGGGATCGCGGGGCGCGGCGGGAAGATGCCGCCGAGGTCGGTGAGTATGACGGCAATCGCCGGGCGCAGGCGCTCGGCTTCGGCGAGGACGTCCTCGAAGCTCGTGCCCCCGCCACGGGGGAGGGGGCGGGTGCGGAGGGCCGTTTCGACGCCCGCGGGCGGCAGGAGGCGCGTCTCGTGCACCGTCTCGTCGAAGGTGAGGAGGTGCGTCTCGGCCCCGGAGCGGCGGGCGAGGCCGGCGATCTCGGCGGCGAAACGGGCGAGGGTCGCGTCCTCCACCGAGCCGGAGGTGTCGAGGCCGACGGCGAGGCGCGGGCGCGCGCCCTCGCGGGCGACGGCGGGCTCGAAGCCGGGCGTGGGCGTCCCCGCGGCGCGGGCCTCCGCCTCGCGGGCGATCCAGCGGCGCGCGGGGCGCGTCGGCGAGGGTTGCGGGCGGTGGTCGAGCGCACGCGCGACGAGGCCGCGAAGCTGGCGCTCCCAGGGCACGCGGGGCGCGGGCAGGTCGCCGAGCGCCTGCGCGAGGCGGCCGATGCCGCGTCCGGCCTGCCGCCCGGCTTCCAGCGCGCGGGCGAGATGGCCCTGCCAGTCGGCGGCTTTCGGGTCCTCGGCGCCGGCGTCGGGGTCCGGTGCCAGATCCGGGGCGAGGCCCATGCGACGCGCGTAATCCTCCGTCTCGCTGCCGCCCGAGCGCGCCTCCTGCGCCCCGAGTGCGATGTAGAGACGCTCCACGTCCCAGGCGGCGAGCGCGGCCTCGGGGCGGTCCTCCTCCGCGTCGAGCATCGCCAGCAGATCGCGGAGGCGCACGGCCGGGCGCGGCAGCGCGTGCTCGGCGGCGATCAGCGCCTCGTTCACCAGCGCGTCGGCGGCGAGGTTGAAGCGCCGCGCGTCGAAGCGCGTGCCCTCCCGCTCGGCCATCGCCGCCATGCGCGCCGGGTGGCGGAAGGCCACGTGCAGGATGTGGTGGCCCGCGAGGCCCACCTGCTCGGGCCGCGGGCGCAGCGCGAAGGCCGCGTCGTAGTGGATCGTCGTTCCGTCGGAGCGCATCGGCTCGCCGTCCCGGTGCGCGATCCAGAGCGCGAGCGCGGCGAGCGCCGGGTCCGCCTCGCCGAGGTGGGCGAGCGCGGGCGCCGCGCGGTCGGAATGCACGCTCATGCGAGGCCCGCCGCCCGGCGTTCCTCGGCGTAGGCGGCGTAGACGGGCGAGCGCAGGAAAGCCTCCTGCGTGCCATCCTCCAGGGCCTTGCGGATCAGCATCTCGAAGCCGAAGGCGGTGAGCTCGGCGAGCGGCAGACCCCTGAGGCGCGTCTCGCCGTCGAGCTCCCGGATGCCGGCCATGACCTCGATCACCGTCGCCATGTTGTCCGCGTCCGCCGCGCCGACGAGCCCGTAGACCAGCGCGTTCAGCCCGTGCAGCGTCTCGGGATAGAGGGCCCGTCGCGCGCGCGGGGTCGCGGCGAGGATCTCGTCCACGCGCACCTGCGCGGCCACCTCGTCGGCGACGAGGGCGAATTCGGCCGCCGCGGCCTCGCCCACGGTGCCGGCGATCATCGCCTGGCGCAGGCGCCGGTCGGGCACGGCGCGCAGGATGTCGCTCACCCGCTCCCAGCTGCGCGGCGTGCAGGCGACGAGCGTGCCGTCGCGCAGGCTGCGCTCCGTCGTGTCGAGAAGGTCGGGCCGCCCGCGCAGGAAGGCGGTCACCGCCGGGTCGATGCCGCGGCGGGGCGCGTAGTTGGTCAGCCAGTCCTCGGCGCTCGCCCGCACGGCGAGATGGATCAGCCGGTCGGAGAGGGCGGTGCCCATGTCGTAGGCCACCGCCCCGTCCTCCACCGTGTTGCCGGCGGCGACGATCAGGACCGAGTCGGGCAGGCGGTGGCGGCCCACGCGCCGCTCCTGCAGGAGGCCGTAGACCGTGGGCTGCAGGTGCGGGGGCGCCGCCGTCAGCTCGTCGAGGAAGAGGACCGAGGGGGTGTCCGGGTCGTCGGGCAGATCCTCGGGACGGTACCAGACGGTGCGCCGCGCGGCGTGGTCGTAGTAGGGCAGGCCGCGCAGGTCCTGCGGCTCGATCGTGGTCAGGCGCAGGTCGAAGAGACGCGCGCCCATCCGCCCGGCGAGCTCCTGCACGATCTGCGTCTTGCCCACGCCGGGCCGGCCGTGGAGCATCCAGCTCACCGTCAGGCCCTCGTCGCGCTGCGCGCGCCAGCCGGCCTCGAGCACCTCGGCGGCCTCTCCTGCGGAGAGATGGCGGGCATTGACGCTCATTCCGCGGGCTCCGCGCGGGCGGCATCCATCATCGCGGCGAGGCGCGCATGGGCGGAGACGGCCCGCGCCTCGAGGCTCACGTCGCGCAGGAAGGTCTCCTCCCGCAGGTTGATGCGCAGGAGATCACGCTCGGTGAGGGCGTCGTCGAAGAGCCCGTCCTCGAGGATCGCCCGCTCCTCGGCGTCGAGCGGCAGGAGCTGCGGGTCCGGCCCGTCGAGCTGCACCGAGACGACCGTCAGCGGCGGCACGCGCGCGAGCTCGGACTGTTCGACGACGAGGTGCAGGCGGTCCTGTTCGATCCCCTTGCGCGCGGCGATCCGGGTGAGCGCCGCGCGCGCCCGGAAGCGCAGCGTGTCGAGGCCGCGCGCCGCGGCGTCCGCGTCGATCAGGCGCGCGCGGCCCGCCTTCGTCGGACGCAGGACGCGCATCTCGACCAGTCCGACGAGCAGCACCATCAGGATCGGCGCCTGCGCGATCGGGAAGGCGAGGCGCGGCCAGATCAGCATGGCGAGGACGAAGGGCGCGAGCGCCACGAGATAGCGCAGGATCTGTACGTCGAGCGTGATCCGCGCCCAGGTCGCCGGCCCCGCGCGCCGCGGCAGGACGGCGATGCGGCCGAAGATCTTCTTCGGCACCTGCCGCGTCTCGAGCGCGGCGGGATTGAGTACGGTGTTGGGGGCGACGATCAGCATGACGCGCAAGCTAGGGCGCGGGCGGGCCGCGGTCGAGTGGCTCCGCTCATCGCGCCCGGTCGGGCCCTCCTCGCGCGGGCGCGGCACCGCCGGGGGACGGCTGCGGGGGGCGGTCTCGCCGCGCCGGTGGTCCGGCGCGCGGGGCGCTTCCCATGTCCGAAGGCACAATGGCGGGCCGTCTTCGCGCGCCTGCGCGCGCTCGGGGGGACAGGACGCAGTGCGCCGCCGGGCGGCGTGGCGCGCATTTCCCTCGCCATGTCCCCGCGGTATGGAGACCGCGACGGGCGAAGGAGACAGGGCATGACACGGACGGCAGATATCGCGGTGATCGGCGGCGGAATCGCGGGGGCCTCGGTCGCCGCCGAACTGGCCGGGACAGCGGAAGTCGTGTTGCTAGAACGGGAGGCGCGGCCCGGCTATCACACCACGGGGCGCTCGGCGGCGCTTTACACCTGCACCTACGGCCCCGCCGGGGTGCGGGCGCTGTCGCGCGCTTCCGGTCCCTCCTTCCACGGCTGGGCGGGCCCCTCGGGCGCACCGCTATTGCGGCCGCGCGGGGTGCTCTTCCTCGCGCGCGAGGACCAGGGCGCGGCGCTCGCCGCGCTGGAGACCGAGATGGCGGGCGCGCTCGCGCCGATCGACGTGGCCGAGGCGCGGGCGCGGCTGCCGCTCCTGCGCGCGGGCTACGCGGCCGCCGCGCTCTGGGACGGCGCGGCGAGCGACATCGACGTGGACGCGCTGCATCAGCGGTATCTGCGCGCGCTCAAGGCCGCGGGCGGCGCGGTTCTGACGGACGCCGAGGTCGGCGCGGTCACTCGCGCGGGCGGCGTCTGGCGCGTCGAGACGCGGGCCGGCACGGTCGAGGCGCCGGTCCTCGTCAACGCCGCCGGCGCCTGGGCCGACGAGATCGCGCGGATGGCGGGCGTCCGGCCCGTCGGGCTGACCCCGAAGCGGCGCACCGCGGCGCTGATCGACCCGCCCGCGGGGCCGGCCGACGACGGCTGGCCGATGGTCGTGGACGCGGAGGAGGCGTTCTACGTCAAGCCGGACGCCGGCAAGCTGCTGATCTCGCCGGCCGATGCCACGCCGAGCGCGCCCTGCGACGCGCAGCCCGAAGAGATGGACGTCGCCATTGCCGTGGACCGGGTCGAGCGGGCGCTCGACCTTTCGGTGCGGCGGATCGCGCACAAGTGGGCGGGACTGCGCAGCTTCGTCGCCGACGGCGAGCCTGTGGCGGGCTACGCGCCCGACGCCGAGGGCTTCTTCTGGCTCGCCGGTCAGGGTGGCTACGGCATCCAGACGGCACCGGCGCTCGGGCAGCTCGCCGCGGCGCTGGTGGCGGGGCGGGCGCAGCCGGACGGTTTCGCCGACGCCGGCGTAAATCCGGCGGTCCTCGCGCCCGATCGGCCCGGTCTCGCGGCGTGAGGGGCAAGCCCTGACCGCGCGCGCGGTCAGGCAGGGCGCGTCGCGGCGCCGATGCAACGCGACCGGGACCTGACGCAGGCCCCCGCGCCGCCCGGAAGACAGGCGGGAACCTTTCGCGTCCGCAAAGTGCTTACCCGTGGGTGCTGCCCGGGAAGGGAGACTTTGTCGCGTGACCAGACTCCGGATCATCGCTGCCATCGTCGGCGGGATCGTCGCCGTCGGTGCCGCGGCGGGGTGGTACGTCTACTGGTACGACCGGGACGATCTGCCGGCGGGTATCGCGACGGCGAACGGCCGGATCGAGGCCGAGCGGGTGGACATCGCCACGAAATACGGCGGCCGGCTCGCCGAGATCGACGTCGAGGAAGGCGACCGGGTCGAGAAGGACCAGGTCCTTGCCCGCATGGACGACACCGAGCTCCGCGCCCGCCTGCACGAGGCCGAGGCCGGCGTGACCTCGGCACGCCAGAGGCTCGCGGAGCGCCGCGCCGTGCTCGAGGAGCGCGAGAGCGACCTTGTCTTCGCCCGGAAGGAGCTGGACCGTGCCGTCACGCTCGAGGAGCGCGAGGTCGCCTCCGAGGAAACCGTGGACCGGCGCCGCTCGCAGATGGAGTCCGCCCGCGCGGCGGTCGCTTCGGCCGAGGCCGGCATCGATGCGGCCGAGGCGCAGGTGGAGGCGGCCGAGGCGACCGTCGAGCGGCTGCGCGCGGAGCTCGACGACTACGTGCTGACGGCGCCGCGGGCGGGCCGTGTGCAGTACCGCCTCGCCGAGCCGGGCGAGATTCTCGGGTCCGGCGCGCGCGTGCTCACCCTGCTCGACATGACCGACGTGCGGATGACCGTCTACCTGCCGACGCCGCAGGCCGGGCAGCTCGCCTACGGGGGCGAGGCGCGGCTGGTGCTCGACGCCGCGCCCGACTACGTGATCCCGGCCCGCGTCAGCTTCGTCGCCGGCGATGCGCAGTTCACCCCGAAATACGTCGAGACGGAGGACGAGCGCGAGACGCTGATGTTCCGCGTCGAGGTGCGCGTGCCGTCCGACATCCTCGAAGACTACCGCGATATCGTGAAGACCGGCGTGCCCGGTGTCGCCCATATCCGCATCGACGAGGAGACGGAGTGGCCCGAGCGGCTGGCCGTGCGTCTGCCGGATGGCGGATGAGCGCCCGGTCGTCCGCCTGAGCGGGATCTCGCACCGCTATCGCGGCGCGATGGCGCTCGACGGGGTGGAGGTGACCCTTGCGGAGGGCGCCATGCTCGGCCTGATCGGGCCGGACGGGGTCGGCAAGTCCACCCTGCTCGGGCTGATCGCCGGGGTGCGGCGCATGCAGGAGGGCAAGGTGGAGGTGCTGGGCGGCGACATGGCCGATCCCGCCCAGCGCGCCGCCAGGCAGCCGCGGATCGCCTACATGCCGCAGGGATTGGGCCGGAACCTCTATCCGACGCTGTCGGTCCGCGAGAACGTCGATTTCTTCGGCCGCCTCTTCGGGCAGGGCGCCACGGAGCGGGCCGAGCGCATCGAGGAGCTTCTCGCGGGGACCGGGCTCGCGCCCTTCGCCGACCGTCCGGCGGAGAAGCTCTCGGGCGGCATGAAGCAGAAGCTCGGGCTCTGCTGCGCGCTGATCCACGACCCCGACCTCCTGATCCTCGACGAGCCGACCACCGGCGTCGATCCGCTCTCGCGCCAGCAGTTCTGGGAGCTGATCGCGCGCATCCGGCGCCGCCGGCCGGAGATGGGCGTGATCGTCGCCACCGCCTACATGTCCGAGGCCGAGCGTTTCGACCGTCTGGTGGCGCTCGACGCGGGCCGGGTGCTGGCCGAGGGCACACCGGACGACCTGCGCGAGGAGGCCGGCGCCGACACGCTGGAGGAGGCCTTCATCGCCTTCCTGCCGGAGGACGCGCGCGAGGCGCACGGTCCGGTGCGGCGCCCACCTTCGCGGGACGGGGAGGGCGAGATCGCGATCGAGGCCGAGGGCCTGACAAAGCGGTTCGGCGATTTCACCGCCGTCGATCATGTCAGCTTCCGCATCCGGCAGGGCGAAATCTTCGGTTTCATCGGCTCGAACGGCTGCGGCAAGACCACGACGATGAAGATGCTCACCGGCCTGCTCGAGCCGAGCGAGGGCACCGCGAAGCTCTTCGGCCGGCCGGTGGACAGCGGCGATCTTTCCATGCGGCGGCGGGTCGGCTACATGTCGCAGTCCTTCTCGCTCTACGCCGAGCTCTCGGTGCGGCAGAACCTCGTGCTGCACGCCCAGCTCTTCCAGGTCTCCCGCGCGCGCCGGCGCGAGCGGGTGACCGAACTGCTGGACCGGTTCGACCTCGGCGACGTGGCCGACGCGCGCCCGCCCGCGCTGCCGGTGGGCGTGCGCCAGCGGCTGCAGCTGGCCGTCGCGGTGCTGCACCGCCCCGAGATGCTGATCCTCGACGAGCCCACGAGCGGTGTCGATCCGGTGGCGCGCGACCGGTTCTGGGCGCTGCTCGCCGAGCTGTCGCGCGACGAGGGGGTGACGATCTTCATCTCCACCCATTTCATGACCGAGGCGGAGCGCTGCGACCGCATCTCGCTCATGCACGCGGGCGAGGTGCTGGCGGTGGGTGCCCCGGACGAGCTGCGCGAGGCCCGCGGCGCCGAGACGCTGGAGGCGGCTTTCGTCGATCACCTGCGCGAGGCGGCCGAGCCCGAGACGCCGTCCGAGGACCCTGTGCCGGATCGCGACCGCGCCGCCCCGCAGGCGCGGCGCCGGGTCTTTTCCCCCGCGCGGACCTGGGCCGTGGCGCGCCGCGAGGGTCTCGAGTTGCTGCGAGACCGGGTGCGGCTGGCCTTCGCGCTCGTCGGGCCGATGATCCTCATGATCGCGGTCGGCTTCGGCATCTCCTTCGACGTGGACAACCTCTCCTATGCCGTGCTCGACCGCGACCGGAGCCCCGAAAGCCGCACGCTCACGCGGCAATTCTCCGGCTCGCGCTATTTCAGCGAGGGGCCCGCGCTGGGCTCCGCGGACGAGATGGACGATCGGCTGCGCGCGGGCGGCATCGGCATGGCGCTCGTGGTGCCGCCGGATTTCGGGCGCGACCTTCTGGCGGGCGAGCGCCCCGAGGTGGCGCTCTGGCTCGACGGCGCGAACACCGTGCGGGCCGAGACGACCCGCCGCTACGCCGAGGCGGTGTTCCGCGACTTCCTCGCGGAGGCGGCCCTCCGCGAGACCGGCCGCCGCCCCGACCCGCGCCCCGTCGCGATCGAGCCGCGCTTCCTCTACAACCAGAGTTTCGATTCGGCGCGCGCGATCCCGCCCGGCGTGATGATGATGATGCTCATCATGATCCCGACGATGATGACCGCGCTCGGCGTGGTGCGCGAGAAGGAGATCGGCTCCATCGCCAACTTCCATGCCGCCCCCCTGCGACGGCTGGAATTCCTGATGGGCAAGCAGGCGCCCTATATCGCGGTCGCGATGGTCAGCTTCATGATCCTCGTGGGCATGCTGCTGACCGTCTTCGGCCTCCGCCTCAAGGGCAGCGTCGCCGCGCTGACCCTCGGTGCGCTCATCTACACCACCGCGGCGACGGCCTTCGGGCTGGTGATCTCGACCTTCGTGCGCTCGCAGATCGCTGCCATCTTCGGCAGCGCGATCATCGTCATCATCCCGACGGTCAACTTCTCGGGCATGCTCTACCCGGTCGCCACGCTCGACGGGCTGACCCGCGCCATCGGGCAGGCCTTTCCCGCGCTCTATTTCCAGCGGATCAGCACCGGCGTCTTCAACAAGGGGCTGGGCCTTGCCGATCTCTACCGCGATCACCTGATGCTCGCCGGGTTCTGCGTGCTGTTCTGGGCGCTGGCCGCGGCGCTCCTGCGCAAGCAGGAGGCGTGAGGGGATGCGGGGCCTGCGCAACATCTTCCGCCTCGGGCTGAAGGAACTCTGGAGCCTCTTCCGTGACCCGGTGCTCATGGTGCTCGTCGTCTACACCTTCACGGGCGCCGTCTTCACCGTGGCCACCGGCGTGCAGACGGAGGTGCGCAACGCCGCGATCGCCGTCGTCGATCAGGATCGCTCCACCCTGTCCGAGCGCCTGCGCGACGCCTTTCTGCCGCCGGAGTTCCAGGAGCCCGAGCTCATCGCCCTGGACGAGATGGCCCCGGCGATGGACCGCGGCGCCTACAGCTTCGTGCTGCAGGTGCCCGCCGGCTTCGAGGCGGACCTGCTGGCCGGGCGGCGCCCGACGCTCCTGCTCGCGGTGGATGCGACGGCGATGACGCTGGCCGGGAACGGCACCGCCTACATCCGCACCATCGTGCAGGAAGAGGTGGCCGACGCCCTCGGCACGGAGGCGGCCGCGGCGGGGCAGGCCGCCACGCTCGTCCCGCGGGCCCGCTTCAACCCCAACCTGCAATCGCAATGGTTCTTCGCGGTCATGCAGGTGACCGGCAACGTCACCATCCTGTCGGTAGTGCTCTCGGGCGCGGCGGTGATCCGCGAACGCGAGCAGGGCACGATCGAGCATCTGATGGTGATGCCGGTGACCACGCTCGAACTCATGCTGGCGAAGATCTGGGCCAACGGCCTCGTCGTCGTGGGCGCGGCGGTCCTGTCGCTCCTCCTGGTCGTGGAGGGGCTGATGGGGATACCCGTGGCCGGCTCCATCCCGGTCTTCGCCGCGGGCGCCGGCGTCTATCTCTTCGCGGTGACGTCGCTCGGAATCCTGCTGGCAACCTGGGCGCGGACGATGCCGCAGTTCGGTCTTCTGGCGATCCCGGTCTTCGTGGTGCTCTACCTGCTCTCGGGCGGGGTGACGCCGCTGGAGGCGATGCCGGAGCCGCTGCGCGCCCTGATGCAGCTCTCGCCCGCCACGCATTTCACCAGCTTCGCGCAGGCCGTGCTCTATCGCGACGCCGGCCTCGCGCTGGTCTGGCGGGAGCTGCTCGCCGTGGCGGCGATCGGCGGCGTGTTCCTCGGCCTCGCGCTGATGCGCTTCCGCAGGACGATGGCCGCCGCCCGCTGACACGGGCCGCGGCCGCCGCGTCCGATCTCCGGACCCGCGTCGCGCCACTCCGACGGGGACGCCGGTTTCCGCCTCCGGGCGGTTGCCCCCGCCACGCCGCCACGTGAGGCGGGGCCATCGCACCTTGAGGGGATGACGGCCCGGTTGTCCTGCGTCGCCGCTCCCGCGACGTCATGCGGGGCGCCCCTTGGAGACGCCCTCGCGTCGCGCCGGTCACGGCCCCCGGCCGAAACGATCACGGGTTTCCGGTCTTTCGCGACGGCCCAGCCGCCGCACGAGCCACGTCAGATGGCCCGCCCGCCGCGCGGGGCACCGCATGCCGAACGCCAGCCCCGGTCCGCGCCACCCGTCGCGGCATGCGGCTTTCGCTTGACCTCACCCGGCCCGCGGAACAGCTTCGCCGCATGTTCCCGATCCGCGATCACAATCCGTCCGGGCGCACGCCCGTGGTGACATACGTCCTGATGGCCGCGAACATCGGGATCTTCCTGTCCTACGCGGGGCTTCTCGGCGACGAGCGCACGCTCGCGCTCTTCTTCCGCGACTGGGCCATGACGCCGGCGCGGCTCATGGACGGGGAGGCGGCGCATACCCTCGTGACCTCGATGTTCCTGCATGGCGGCCTGCTGCACCTTGCGGGCAACATGCTGTTCCTGTTCATCTTCGGCGACAACATGGAGGACGAGATGGGCCACTGGCCCTTTCTCGCCTTCTACCTCGCCGCAGGCGTGGGCGCGGCGCTGGCGCAGGCATTCGCCGCGCCGTCGTCCGGGGTGCCGATGGTCGGTGCCTCGGGCGCGATCGCGGGGGTGATGGGGGGCTATCTGCTGATGTTCCCGCGGGCGCGGGTGGACGTGCTCATCATCTTCGTCATCTTCTTCAAGGTGCTGCCGGTGCCGGCGTGGCTCATGCTGGGCGTCTGGTTCGCGCTCCAGCTCTTCGGCGGCGTGGGCGCGGATGCCGACGCCGGCGGCGTCGCCTACTGGGCGCATTCGGGAGGCTTTTTCGCCGGGCTCGTGCTGACGCTGCCGGTCTGGCTCCGCCGCGGCGGCCCCGGCTACTGGCGACGCACGCATGGCGAGCCGCCCCATCCCGAAGCGACCTATCGCTGGCGGCCCACACGCGTGCCGCGCGCCGGGCACCGCCGTCGGTGACGGCGCGAGGGGGCGCTGCCCCCTCTTGGCCTGACGGCCAATTCACCCCCGGAGTACTTGGGCCAAGATGATGGGGCGAGCGATGTCCTTGCTGCCATCGCCGTCGCAGGACGACGCCGCGGCGCCCGTCAAGCGCCGCGTATGGTTTCGGCGAGACGGTCGAAAAGCGCGCCGTTGGCGGCGATCATCTCGCCGTGCCTGAGGGGCTCGGCCCCGTCGCGGACGGGGCCAGCGAGGCCGCCCGCCTCGGTCACGAGGAGCGCGCCGGCGGCGAGATCCCAGATCTGCAGCTCGCGTTCCCAGTAGCCGTCGTAGCGGCCCGCGGCGACATAGGCGAGATCGAGCGAGGCCGCGCCCCAGCGGCGGACGCCGGCACATTCGGGCATCAGCCGCGCGAGGTCCTGCAGCGTCGCCGGCAGTGTGCGCTTGGCGCCGAAGGGCACGCCCGTGGCGAAGATCGCGTCGGTCATGCGGTCGCGTCCCGAGACGCGCATCCGGCGCTGGTCGTTCAGCCAGCAGCCCTGTCCCTTTTCGGCGTAGAACATCTCGTCCTTGGCCGGGTCGAAGACCACGCCCGCGACGATCTGGCCCTTGTGCTCGAGCGCGATGGAAACCGCCCAGTGCGGCAGCCCGTGCAGGAAGTTGGTCGTGCCGTCGAGCGGGTCCACGATCCAGCGCCGGGTCGGGTCGGCGCCGGGGATCTCGCCCTCCTCCTCGGCCAGCCAGCCGTAGTTGGGCCGCGCGCCGAGAAGGTCCTCCTTCAGGAGGCGCTCGGCGGCGAGGTCGGCGCGGCTGACGAAATCGCCGGCGCCCTTGGAGGAGACCTGCAGGTTCTCGACCTCGCGGAAATCCTTGACGAGGGAGCGTCCCGCGCGGCGCGCGGCCTTGATCATGATGTTGAGATTGGCGCTGCCCTGCATGGCCCGGCTCCTGTTCGGTCAGGGCGCGGCTATACGCGCGCGGCCGGGCGATGCCAAGGGCGGGGGTCGGTCGTGGCGGGCGTCCGCCACGCCGACCGTCGCGGGGCCGCGCGGCGTGGCTCGCCGCGGGCGATCAGCGTGCCCCGGCAGCCCCCTGGCCGGCGCTTCGGGTCCGGGTCGCGCGTGCCCGGACGGGCGGACGGGGCGGCGACGGATCCTGCGGGACGGCGGTCCCGATCCCGGCCGGCGCGGAAGGGGGCAGAGGTGCGGCCAGGCTGGCGCGTGGCGTCACGACGGCACCTGACCCTCCGCCTCACCCGAAGGCGCGCAGCACCGCCACCCCGGCCCATGCGGTCACCGCGGTGAGTCCCGTGCCCCAGGTGACGTCGGTGGCCACCATGCTCCAGTGCCAGTCGCGCAGGATCGCGTAGCTCGTGAACTCGTAGGTGCCGTAGGCGGCGAAGCCGAGGACCGCGCCGCCCACGAGCGCCTGCACCGGGTCGCCGGCACGCAGCGCCGGCACCGACACGAGGTAGAGAAGCGCCGCGACATAGGCGAGGTAGAAGGCCGCGGCCGCCCCGAGCCGCATGTTCTCGGCCATGATCGGTCCGATCCGCGCCTCGAAGAGCGGCTTGAGCACGAGGTTGAGCATCACCGCGTCGAGGATCAGGAACACGAGCGCGGTGACGAGATAGAGCGTGACGATCTGCATGGGCGGCGCCTCCTTTGCCGGGGATACGGGCGCGGCGGCGCCGCGGATCGGTCAGCGCTTGTCGGAAAGCCGCCCGAACTCGTGATCGAGGCGGTGGCGCATCTTCCGCGCCGCGCCCTTCACGGCGGCCTCCACCGTCGTGTCGTCGTGCTGCGCGCCGAAGGGGCGCAGGCCTTCGGGCCGGGCCTCCACCGTGGCGCGGATATCGACGCCGCCCTTGTCGGCGTTCATGTCCTTGACGTGCACCTCGACGGCCGAGAGCCGCTTCTCCAGCGGGCCGAGAGCGTTCCTGACGGCGTCCTCGATGACCTCCTGCAGCCGTTCGTCGCCCTGGATGTGATTGTCGGTGTTGACCTGTATATGCATGGAAGCTCCTCATTCCGCTTGCCGGGCACGGTCCCTCCGGGCGGACCCGGTCGCGGTACGGGAACGCTCGCGCCGGCCGGTCCGGTCCCGTGTCCGGCGACCTTCAGTCGTGACGCCGGCGCCCCGGGGCCGCCCTGATTTGGATCAAGGCCCGCGACGCGGGGGGATGCAAGGGTCGGCGCGGAAAATCCCGAGAGAGAGCGTCATGGTCAAACTCGCCCTCGTGCTGCACATCTTCATCGGCACCACGCTTGCCGGAAGCGCGGTCATCGCCGTCCTCGTGGCCGGTTACGGCACGCTCTGGCCGATCGTCATCGCCGGGCTCGCAGGCTTCCTCGTCGGCATCCCGGTGAGCTGGCTGATCGCGCGCCAGCTCTACGAGGAGGGCTGAGGTCCTTGCGCGTGCTGATCCTGACCGGCGCGGGCATCAGCGCCGACTCCGGGCTCGGCACTTTCCGCGATGCAGGCGGCCTCTGGACGCGCTACCCGCTGGAAGAGGTGGCGACGCCCGAGGGCTGGCGCCGCGATCCGGCCAAGGTGATGGAATTCTACAACGCGCGCCGCGCGCAGGCGGCGGCGGCCGTCCCGAACCCGGCGCACGAAGCGCTCGCGCGGCTCGAGGCGGCGCTCGACGGCGGGGTGACGATCGTCACGCAGAACGTCGATTCGCTGCACGAGGCGGCGGGTGCGCGGAACGTGATCCACATGCACGGCCGGCTCGACGGGGCGCTCTGCGCCGTCTGCGAGCACCGCTGGCCCGCGCCCGTGCGGATGGCGCCGGCCGATCCCTGCCCCGCCTGCGGCGCGCCGGCCACGCGGCCCGACGTGGTCTGGTTCGGCGAGATGCCCTACCGAATGGAGGCGATCCTCGCCGCGCTGTCGCAGGCGGATCTCTTCGTCTCGATCGGCACCTCGGGCGAGGTCTATCCGGCGGCCGGCTTCGTCGAGGAGGCGGCGGCGCAGGGGATACGCACGCTGGAACTCAACCTCGAGGCCTCGCGGGGCAGCGCGCTCTTCGACGAGGCGCGGCAGGGCCCGGCGAGCACGCTGGTCCCGGTCTGGGTCGCGGAGATGCTGGGCGACTGACCGCGCGCCCGTTCCCTCCCGCCGGGCTTCGTGTCATGAAACATTTCCAAGCCAGCGCGGCTCATCGCGCCCTGGCGGGCGCTCTTCGCGAGGAGGGCCCGCAAGGGCCCGACGAGCGGCGCGGGCCGCGAGGACGAGAGGGTGGCCCGGATGGAGGGAAACGACGCGCGCGAGGGGGGCGGGGTCAGGCTCGCCGAAGACGGCGCGGAGATCCGCGCCATCGTGACGGGCGTGCTCGGCCTCGGCGATCTGCCCGATCTGCAGGCTTGCCTCGCGGAGATCGACGGCCCGGTCACCTTCGATCTTTCGGACGCCCGGCGGATCGACACGGGCGTCGCATGGGCGCTGCTGACCGCGCGCGACCGGCTGGCGGCGGCCGGCACACGGGCCGAGATCGCCGGCGCGACGGGCGACGTGGCCGCGATCCTCGAGACCGTGCGCGCGGCCTGGCCCGAGCCCGAGGCGCAGCCCGCACCGCCCCGCGGCCTGCGCGTCCCCGTCGAGCGCCTCGGCGAGAGAGTGGCGGGCGGATGGCACGGCTTCCTGGGCTTCCTCGGCCTTCTCGGGCTCTTCGTCGCGCGGCTGGCCGGCGCCGTCGTGCGCCCGCGGGAGTTCCGGTTCACCGCGCTGGCGCATCACTGCCAGGCGGTGGGGCTGCAGGCGGTGCCCATCGTCACGCTCATGGCCTTCCTGATCGGCGTGGTGCTCGCCTTCCAGGGGTCGGCGCAGCTCCGGCAGTTCGGGGCGGAGGTCTTCGTGGTCGACCTGATCGCGATTTCCATCCTCCGCGAGCTCGGCATCCTGCTCACCGCGATCATCGTGGCCGGGCGCACCGCCTCCGCCTTCACGGCCGCGATCGGCTCCATGAAGATGCGCGAGGAGATCGACGCGATGCGCACGCTCGGGATCGACCCGGGTCACGCGCTGATCGTGCCGCGGGTGCTCGCGCTCGTGCTGATGCTGCCGATCCTCGGGCTTCTGGCCAATCTCGCCGGCCTTTTCGGCGGGGCGCTGATGTCGTGGATCGAGCTCGGCATCTCGCCGGCGATGTTCATGACGCGCCTCTCGGAGGGGACGGACCTTGACCACGCGATCGTCGGGATGGTGAAGGCGCCGGTCTTCGCGGTGCTGATCGGCGTCATCGGCTGCCGCGCCGGGCTCGAGGTGGGCTCCACGGCCGAATCGCTCGGCCGCATGACCTCGGCCGCGGTGGTGGCGGCGATCTTCGCGGTGATCCTCGCCGATGCGCTGTTTTCCATCTTTTTCCAGCAGATCGGAGTCTGACCGTGGCGGAGCCGATCATAAAGGTGCGCGGCCTGCGCAACCAGTTCGGCACCCATGTCGTGCATGACGCGCTCGACCTTGACGTGTACCGTGGCGAGATTCTCGGCGTGGTGGGCGGCTCGGGGACCGGAAAATCGGTGCTCCTGCGGTCGATCATCGGGCTCATCACGCCGACCTCGGGCGAGGTGCGGATGCTCGGCACCGACATGCAGGAGGCGGGCGAGGCCGAGCTCGACGCGCTCGCCGAACGCATCGGCGTGATGTTCCAGGACGGGGCGCTCTTCTCCTCGCTCACCGTCCGCGAGAACGTGGAGACGCCGCTCACGAATTTTCCGCGGCTCGACGCGGACACGCGGGAGGGCCTCGCGCGGCTCAAGATCGCGCTCGCCGGGCTGCCGTGGAACGCGGGCGACAAGTACCCGTCCGAGCTTTCGGGCGGCATGCGCAAGCGCGCCGGCCTGGCCCGTGCCCTCGCGCTGGATCCGGAGATCGTCTTTCTCGACGAGCCGACGGCGGGCCTCGACCCGATCGGCGCGGCCGCCTTCGACGAGCTGATCCGCGGCCTCTCGCAGGCGCTCGGCCTCACCGTGTTCCTGGTGACCCACGATCTCGACACGCTCTATGCCACCTGCGACCGGATCGCGGTGCTCGCCGAGAAACGGGTGCTCGCGACCGGCACGCTCGACGACATGCTGGAGGTCGATCACCCCTGGGTGCGCGAGTATTTCCGGGGTCCGCGCGCCCGCGCGGCGCGCGGCGCGATTGCGGCGCCCTCCGGTGGCGGGTAAGCCCGAGGGATGGAGACACGGGCCAACTACCTGCTGATCGGCGCCTTCACCCTCGCGGGGTTTCTGGGGCTGCTCGGGTTCCTGCTGTGGTTCGCCCGCGTCGAGCTGGACCGGCAGTTCGACTATTACGATATCGTCTTTCCGACCGTCACGGGCCTGTCGTCCGCCTCCGAGGTGCGGTTCAGCGGTCTGCCGGTGGGGCAGGTGGTGGAGGTGGCCCTCGCCACGGACCAGAGCGGCCGCGTGCGCGTGCGCGTCGAGGTGGACGCCGAGACGCCTGTACGCACCTCCAGCGTCGCCACCGTCGAGTCGCTCGGCGTCACGGGGCAGAGCTACGTCAGCATCTCCTCGGGCGAGCGGGAGGACCCGCTGCTCGAACGCGCCTCCGAAGAGGCGGTGCCCGAGATCGAGGGCGGACGCTCCGTCCTGCAGACCCTGAGCGACGATGCGCCGCAGATCCTCGAGGAGGTGCTGGAGGTCACGCGGCAGGTCGGCGAGGTGCTGGGCCCCGACAACCAGGAGCGTGTCGCCACCATCCTCGAAAACGTCGAGGACTCCTCCGGGCGGTTGTCGCAGGCGCTCGACGACGTGTCGGCCGTCACGCGGACCATGTCCGACGCGACCGAGGACATCGGCACCTTCACCGCCCGGCTCGAGGACATCTCGACGACCGTGCAGACGACGCTCGAGACGGCGGACGACACGTTGCGTCGTGTCAGCCGTCTCGCCGAACGGGCCGAGGGCACGCTGGACGTCGGCGACGCGACGCTCGAAAGCGGGCGGCGCACGCTCGATCAGGCGAACGCCTTCCTCGAGACGGAGCTTCCGGGGCTCGTCACCGAGCTCGAGACCACGCTCGCCGAGGTGCGCGGCGAGGTCGGGCGCGTGGGCGACGACGCCGGCGCCATGCTCGCCGAGTTCCGCCGCACCGGCGAAGTCGCCACCGCGCGGCTCGAGGAGGCGGAGGCGACCATCGCGGCGGCCGACGCCGTGATCGTCGACGTGTCGGAAAGCGTCGCGGCGGTGGAGGCGGCCGCGGTCCGGCTCGACAGCTTCGTGGCCGAGGACGGCACCGCGCTCGTCACCGAGGCGCGGGCGTTCCTCGCCAACGCCGACGAGGTGGCACGGGCCGCCGTCACGGTGGCCGAGGAGGACCTGCCGGCGATCCTCGCCGACATCAGGAGCGCGACCGAAACCGCGGCGCGGACCGTCGAGAGCGTCGGCGCCGATCTCTCCGCGGCCGCCGGGCGGGCCGACGCCATCTCGGCCGACGCCGCCGAGACGTTCGATACCGTCACCGACACCTTCGAAAGCGCCAACGCCACGCTGGAGCGCCTGAACGGTGCGATCGAGACCGGCGACGCCGCACTCGCGGCAGCCGAGGACGCCTTCGGAACCGCCGACCGCGTGCTGCGCGAGGACGCGCAGGAGATCGTCGCCGGCCTGCGGCGGACGCTCGACCGGCTCGACACCGCGATCGACGCGGTCACCGACGACGTCCCGGCGATCACCGCCCAGATCCGCGAGACGGCGGAACGCGCCGATACCGCCTTCACCGAGATCGAGGGCGCGGCGGAGCGGCTCGGCCCGCGGCTGCAGGAGTTCGCCGACGACGGCTTGCCGCAGTATACCCGCCTCGCCCGCGAGGGCCGTGACCTCGTGGACAACCTGCGCCAGCTCGTCCGCCAGATCGAGCGCGACCCCGCGCGCTACTTCCTGGGCCGCGAAGCGCCCGCCTACAGC
Organism: Rhodosalinus sp.; assembly: GCF_041685465.1. Lineage (NCBI taxonomy): Bacteria > Pseudomonadati > Pseudomonadota > Alphaproteobacteria > Rhodobacterales > Paracoccaceae > Rhodosalinus > Rhodosalinus sp. The sequence goes on from NZ_JAWLFS010000007.1 coordinate 20,988, forward strand.
CGATGAGGTCCGCCATGCGCCGCGTTCTGCTTCCTTGTCTCGCCGCCGTGACGCTCTCGGGCTGTGCGGCGCTCGACGCGCTGGATCGCGCGGCCGAGCCCCTCGACGTGCACGAGCTCCGTGCGCCTGCGGAGGTGCCCGCGGCCCCCGCGCCCGGCGCGGCGCAGATCGTGGTCGAGACGCCGTCCGCCTCCGGGGCGATCGCCACGGACCGAATCCTCATCCGCACGGATGCGACGCAGGTGGCCTACCTGCCTGACGCCCGCTGGAGCGCGGAAGCGCCCGAGATGGTGCGCTCCGCCGTGGTCGGAACGCTGATCCGCGCCGATGCCTTCAGCTTCGTCGGCCGCCGCCCGCTGGGCGCGTCCGGGGACTACGCGCTCGTCTCGGAACTCGTGGACTTCGGTGCGCGGCCCGAGGCCGAGGGCGGGGGCGCCGAGGTCGCGATGACCCTCGTCGCGCGCCTCGTGCGCGAGCGCGACGCCGAGATCGTGGCCACGCGCCGCTTCGCCCATGCGGTGCGGGTGCCGGACACCTCGACGCCCGCCCTGATGTCGGGCTTCGCGGCGGTCTCGGACGCGGTGCTCACCGATCTTGCCGGATGGGCGGCGCGCGCACCGGGGGCGGGCTGAGCCACGGGCTTTGCATTCGCCGCGTCCGGGCGGCATGATCGCGCGTGGGGAGGCGCCGATGCACGACCATCACGACCACGATCACGACAACGAACTCGACGACATGACCGCGCGCGTCCGCGCGCTCGAGACGGTGCTCACCGAGAAGGGGCTGGTGGACCCGGCTGCCGTCGACGCCATCATCGACACCTACGAGCACCGCGTCGGCCCGCGGAACGGCGCGGCGGTCGTCGCCCGCGCCTGGGCCGATCCGGCCTTCGCCGACTGGCTCCGGCGCGACGCGACCGCCGCGATCGCGTCCATGGGCTTCACGGGCCGGCAGGGCGAGCACATGGTCGCCGTCTTCAACACGCCCGAGGAGCACAACCTCGTCGTCTGCACCCTGTGCTCCTGCTACCCGTGGCCGGTGCTCGGCCTGCCGCCGGCGTGGTACAAGGCGCCGGACTACCGCGCCCGCGCCGTGCGCGAGCCGCGCGCGGTCCTGGCCGGGTTCGGCGTGACCCTCCCCGAGACGACGCGCATCCGCGTCTGGGACTCCACCGCCGAAATCCGCTACCTCGTCGTGCCGGAACGCCCCGCCGGTACCGAGGGCATGGACGAGGCCGCGCTCGCCGCGCTCGTGACCCGCGACAGCATGATCGGCGCCGGCCTGCCCCGCGCACCGGAGGCGGCGTGAACGGCCCGCAGGACGTGGGCGGGCGCCACGGCTTCGGCCCGGTCGTGCCGGAGGACGAGAGCCTGCGCTTCCACGCCGACTGGGAGAAGCGGGTGCTTGGCGTGACGCTCGCCTGTGGCGCGCTCGGGCACTGGTCGCTCGACACCTCGCGCCATGCCCGCGAGAGCCTGCACCCCGCGATCTACTACAACGCCAGCTATTACGGGATCTGGTTCCGCGCGCTCGTCGCGCTGCTCGAACGTGCGGGCGAGGTGACGGACGACGAGCTCGCCGAGGGGCGCGCGCATCGCCCGGGCCGCGCCGCGCACCGCTGCCTCGCGCCCGAAGCGGTGCAGGGCGCGCTCGCCCGCGGCGGGCCGAGCGACCGGGAGGGTCCGGCGCCCGCCTTCGCGGTGGGCGAGCGGGTGCGCACGCGCAACCACCAGCCGGCCGGCCACACCCGCCTGCCGTCCTACGCGCGACGCGCGACAGGCGTGATCGAGGCGGTGCATGGTGCGCATGTCTTTCCCGACACCAACGCGCACGGACGGGGCGAGGCGCCCTGTCCGCTCTACACCGTCCGTTTCGAGGCGACGGAGCTTTACGGCGCAGACGCCGACCCGACCCTCACCGTCAGCATCGACGCATGGGAGCCCTACCTTGACCGAGCCTGACGTCCCCTTCGACGCGCCGTGGCAGGCGCAGCTCTTCGCGCTGACCGTGGCCTTGAACGAGGCGGGGCGCTTCACCTGGTCCGAATGGACCGGGGTCTTCGGCCCGCGCGTGCGGGAGGCCGGGGCGGAGGCCTACTGGGAGGTCTGGTCCGAGGCGCTGATCGCGCTTCTGGAGGCGAAAGGCGTCGCCGGCACGGAGGAGGTCGCCGCGCTCGCCGCGCGCTGGCAGGCCGCGGCGCGCGCCACGCCCCATGGCCGGCCCATCACGCTCGACGCGGCGCCGGAAGCCTGAGCCGCCGGGAGCGCGCGGCGGTCCCGCTCCGCCCGCGTCGGAGGATCGCCCTGCGCGCCGGATCGGACAGGGATGGCCGGGCGCGAGGCAAATGGATCCCCGCGGTCCGGCCGGACGCGCAGCGGCGCCGCAGGCGTGATCAGTCGAGGTCGCGCCGCATCGTGGCAAGGCCGTTCCGGCGCGAGATCTCCTCGTAGCCCGCGGCGTGGTAGAGGTTCACCGCCGCCGGGTTGTCGAGTTCGACCTTCAGGGTGATCGTCAGCGCGCCGAGCTCGCGGGCCGCGCTCTCGGCGAGGTCGGCGAGCCGCGCGCCGGTGCCGCCGCGCATCGCCTCCTCGACGAAGACATAGGCCAGATGGCGCACCTCCGGTCCGATGCCGACGCGCAGCGCGAAGAAGCCCACCTCGCGCCCCTGCCCGTCCACAAGGTAGAACGCCTCGTCGTCCACCTCGTTCAGCCATTTCTCGCGCCATTCCTCCGCGTCGAAGGGATGCTTGGCGCTCGGGTTGACGCGGGCGAGGTCCCCGGCGTCGGCCAGCAGCCGCGCAAGCGGCGCGAGATCGCGCGTATGGTCGCGGCGGATGGCGATTTCTGGCATTCTGGCCTCCATGTCGCTGCGGTGGCGGCGTGCCTCTCACGGACAGGCGCGCGACGAAACCCGCCCACCCGGCATCCGACCGCGCAGACGCGCGCGTGCATGGAACCGGAAGGGACGCGCGCGCGTTGACAGTGCCGACAGACCTCAGGGGAGAGACCATGACAGACGCAGACTCCGCGGCGCCACGGACCGACGCGCTGGGCGAGGCGCTGCCCTACCTCCGGCGTTACGCGCGTGCCCTGACCGGGCGGCAGGCCAGTGGCGACCGCTATGCCGTGGCGGCGCTCGAGGCTCTGCTCGAGGACGATTCGGTACTCGACCGTTTCCCGCCGCAGGTCGGCCTTTTCAACGTGTTCCACCGCCTCTGGTCGAGCGCCGGCACCCCGGTCGCGGAAACGCCCGAAGGGCTCGAAGGAAGGGCGCAGCGCCATCTGGCGCGGCTCACGCCGAACAGCCGCGAGGCGCTCCTGCTCCACGCCGTGGAGGGCTTCGGATTCGATCAGCTGGCTCAGATCATGGACGTCTCTCCGGACGAGGCGCGGCATCTCGTCGAGATCGCACGCCGGGAAATGGGCGAGGCGACCTCCGGCAAGGTGCTGATCGTGGAGGACGAGGCGATCATCGCCATGGATCTCGAATCGGTCGTCGCGGATCTCGGGCACAAGGTCACCGGGGTCGCCCGGACACGTGCCCGTGCGGTGGAACTTGCCACCACGGAGGCGCCCGATCTCATGCTCTGCGATATCCAGCTCGCCGACGAATCCTCGGGTATCGACGCGGCGAACGAGATCCTCGACCAGCTCGGCGAGCGGCCGGTGATCTTCATCACCGCCTTCCCCGAGCGGCTGCTGACCGGGGAGCGGCCGGAACCGGCCTTCCTGATCGCCAAGCCCTACACCGAGGAACAGGTGCGCTCGGCCGTCAGCCAGGCGATGTTCTTCTCCTCGACGGAAACGCTGCGGGCCTGACCCGCGGCGCTCAGGCGCCGTGCAGGACGTTGAGCACGTCGCCGTCCTGCACGACGTAGGCCTTGCCCTCGGCGCGGAGCTTGCCCGCCTCGCGCGCCTTCGCCTCGCCGCCGAGGGCGACATAATCGTCGTAGGCGATGGTCTCGGCGCGGATGAAGGCCTTCTCGAAATCGCCGTGGATGACGCCGGCGGCCTGCGGCGCGCGGGCCCCGCGCGGGATCGTCCAGGCGCGCGTCTCCTTCGGCCCCGCGGTGAAGAAGGTCTGCAACCCGAGAAGGTCGTAGCCCGCGCGGATCAGCCGGTCGAGACCCGGCTCCTCCAGCCCCATCTCTTCGAGGAACATCTCCGCCTCCTCGGCGTCGAGCTGCGCCAGTTCCTCCTCGATGCGCGCGGAGATCACGACGACGCCCGCGCCCTGCGCCGCGGCCATCTCGGCGACGCGGGCGGACTGCGAATTGCCCGTCCCGGCGGAGCCCTCCTCGACGTTGCAGACGTAGAGCACCGGCTTCGACGTCAGGAGCTGAAGCATGCGCCACGCCTTCTCGTCGTCCTCGGCGACCTCGACGGTGCGGGCGGGCCTGCCCTCCTCGAGCGCGGCGGAGGCGGCCTTGAGGAGGCGTTCCTGCGTCACGGCCTCCTTGTCGCCGCCCCGCACCTTGCGCGCGATGGTCTGAAGCCGGCGCTCGATGCTCTCCATGTCGGCGATCATCAGCTCGGTCTCGATCGTCTCGGCGTCGGCCACCGGATCGACGCGGCCCTCGACATGCGCCACGTCGCCGTCCTCGAAGCAGCGCAGGACATGCGCGATCGCGTCCACCTCGCGGATGTTGGCAAGGAACTGGTTGCCGAGCCCCTCCCCCTTCGAGGCGCCGCGCACCAGCCCGGCGATGTCCACGAAGGTCAGCCGCGCCGGGATCGTCTGCTTCGACCCGGCGATCCCGGCCAGCGTGTCGAGCCGGCGGTCGGGCACCGCCACCTCGCCCACGTTGGGCTCGATCGTGCAGAAGGGAAAGTTCGCCGCCTGCGCCGCGGCCGTGCGGGTGAGGGCGTTGAAGAGCGTGGACTTGCCCACGTTCGGCAGCCCCACGATACCCATGCGAAATCCCATGCCCGTCTCCCTCAAGCGCAGCGTGGCTTCTCTAGGGGCCGCGCCCGGCCCATGCAAGCCGCCCGGCTCAGTCGCGCCCGCGCCGCGCGCGGCGCTCCTCGCCCGCCTGGAAGATCAGGACCCAGGCGAGCAGCACGACCATCGGATGCGTGAGCCCGCCTGAAATCAGGATCGCCGGCACCCAGATCAGGAAGACCACGATGGCGACGACGGGCCGGCCCGCGATGAGGATCGAGAGCGGCGGCAGGAAAAGCGCGAGGACGTAATTCATGACCCGAAGATAGG
>NZ_JAWLFS010000176.1:0-6424 GCF_041685465.1 Rhodosalinus sp.
GCGCGCCATGCTGCCCTGCATCGAGGATCACCTCGCCGCGGGTGGACGCCTGCACCAGGTGACGCGGCACATGCTGGGCCTCTTCGCCGGGTGTCCGGGTGCGCGGCGCTGGCGGCAGATCCTCTCCGACGGCGCGACGCGACCCGGGGCCGGCCCGGACCTCGTGGAGGCTGCGCTCGCCGCGGTCGCGCCCGCGCAGGAGGCCCTCCGCGCCTGAGCGAGCCCCTCGATCAGGCCTGCGGAACGGAGCCGCGTGCGGGTGTCCCGGCGCGGCGGATTGCGTGATGCCGCCCGGGGCGGCGGGGCCACGCCGCGCGCGTCCCGCCCTGGCGCCCCTGCGGCCGGACACGGCGCGCGCCGTCCGTCGACGCCGGACAGGCTTTCGCGATGCCCGTCTCAGGTGCGACGCCGAGGGGCGGCACCGCCCCCATTGTGGCGCGCGCCGAAACCCTGTCTATCTGGCGCCGACGGACACCATGCCACGGAGGCCCCATGCCCGATCCCGTCCTGCTCGCTCAGATGTTCGCGCTCCTGCTCGCGATCGGCGCGGCGGCGGGCGTGCTCGCGGGGCTGCTCGGGGTGGGCGGCGGCATCGTGCTGGTGCCCGCGTTCTTCTACGCCTTCCAGACGCTGGGCTACGGCGGGCCGCAGCTCATGCAGGTCTGCCTCGCGACCTCGCTCGCCACGATCGTCGTGACATCGGCGCGTTCCGTGATGAGTCACAACCGCAAGGGCGCGGTGGACTGGACGATCCTGAAGGGCTGGGCGCCGGGGATCGCGGTGGGCGCGGTGCTCGGCGTGTTGCTCGCCGCGGCGCTGCGCTCGACGGTGCTGCAGGGGCTCTTCGGCGTGCTTGGCCTGGCGATCGGGTTCTACCTCGGCCTCGGCAAGGCGCACTGGCGCCTCGCGCCGGAGATGCCGCGCGGGGTGCGGCGCGCGGTCTATGCGCCGGGGGTCGGGTTCCTCTCGGTGCTGATGGGGATCGGCGGCGGCAGCTTCGGCGTGCCGCTGATGACGCTGCACGGGGTCGCCGTGCACCGCGCGGTGGCCACGGCGGCAGGCTTCGGGATGCTGATCGCGGTGCCGGGCGTGGCGGGCTTCCTGCTGGTGGCGGTGGATCCGGCGCATCGGCCGCCCTTCACGATCGGCGCGGTGAACCTGCCGGCCTTCGCCGTGGTGATCGCCATGACGCTCCTGACCGCGCCGCTCGGCGTGCGGATCGCGCATGCGATGAACCCGACGCCGCTGCGCCGCGTCTTCGCGGTCTTCCTGCTGCTCGTGGCAGGCAACATGCTGCGCAAGGCGCTCGGATGGTGACGGGGGACTACGCGGCGCGCGGCTGGGCGCGGCTCCCCTTCGACGCAACGCTTTTGTCCTGGGCGCGGGCGGCGCGGCCCGCGGCGCGCGCGGCGCTCGCCGATCCGGCGCTCCGCGCGCGCTGGCTCGACTGCGAGGGGACGTGGTTCGTGGGTGTCGACGCGCTGGCGAACGACGCCGCGGGCCGGGTGGCGGGCGGCCCGGCGCTGCCCGAGGGCCTGCGCGCGGCGGTCGAGGCGGTGCACGGCCCCCTCCCGCCGCTTCACCGCGCCCAGCTCTCGACGGTCTTTCCGGGCTACCCGAAGCCCCGCGCCGGCGAGAGCACCGCCGCGTCCCGCTACCGCGCGACGCGCGACGCCGCGCATGTCGACGGCCTCCTGCCCGAGGGGCCGGAGCGCCGCCGCCACCTGCGCGAGCCGCACCGCTGGATCCTCGGTCTGCCGCTGACCGACGCCGACCCGGAGGCCGCGCCGCTCGTCGTCTGGGAGGGCAGCCACGCCATCATGCGAGAAGCCTTCGCGCAGGCACTCGCCGGGATCGCGCCGCAGGACTGGGGCGCGGTGGACCTGACCGAGGCCTATCACGCGGCCCGTCGCACGGCCTTCGAGACCTGCCGCCGCGTCCCCCTGCCGGCCGCGCCGGGCGACGCCGTGCTGGTCCACCGCCTGGCCCTGCACGGTGTCGCGCCCTGGGGCGCGGGCGCGAAGGCGGCGCCGGAGGGACGCTGCATCGCCTATTTCCGGCCCCTCTGCGCCGACCCCGGGGACTGGCTCGCCGCGCCGTGAGGCGCGGGCAAGGGCCTTGCAAGGCGCTTTCAAGCGCCGTGGCACGCACGAACCGCGGCCGCTGCGCGCTATCCCTCGCGCCGCGCGCGGGTGCGGGCGCGGCCGCCCCGGCGCTGGCGGAGCTGCGGCGCACGCGCCGGCAGCTCCTCCATCACGGCGCGCCGCGCCTCGGACGACATCTTCGACCAGGCGGTGATCTCGTCGATCGTGCGCAGGCAGCCGGTGCAGAGGCGCGTCTCCGGGTGGATCACGCAGACCTGCACGCAGGGGCTTTCCGCCTCGTCACGTGTCCAGACATCATCCGCCATGCGCCCCCGCCTCAGTCGTTTTCGCCGGCCTGCGCCGCGATCCGCTGCATGCGGTCCAGCGCGCCCTGCAGGATATAGGATGCCGCGACGTGGTCGATCACCTCTCCGCGACGTTTTCGGCTCGTATCCGCCTCGAGCAGCGCGCGTTCGGCGGCGACGGTCGAGAGGCGCTCGTCCCAGAAGCCGAGGGGCCGCGGCGCGCGGCCGTCGAGATTGCGCGCGAAGGCGCGGGTGGACTGCGCGCGCGGCCCCTCGGTGCCGTCCATGTTGCGCGGCAGTCCGAGAATCAGCCCGACGATCGCGCGGTCGGCGAGCAGCCCGTCGAGCTCCGCCGCGTCGACGGTGAACTTGCGCCGCCGGATCGTGGCGAGCGGCGTGGCGACCGTGCGCAACCCGTCCGAGACCGCGACGCCGATGGTCTTCGTCCCGAGGTCGAGCCCCGCGACGGCGCCGACGCGAGGCAGGGCCGACGCGAATCGCTCGATCTGCTCGAAGATCACCCGCCGATCCCGGCGCTTTCCGCAGCCTCGCGGATGCGATCGAGCGCGGTCTCGTCGCCGGAGAACTTCGAGAGCGCCTCGTCCCGGATCGCCGCCGCGCGCTCCGTCTCGCCGAGAACGCCGAGCGCGTTGATGAGCCGGGCCCATTCGGACGCGGTGCCGCCGTCCTGCGCGAGGCGCTGCGCGAGGCTGTCGACCATCCCGCGAACCATCGCGGTGCGCTCCTCCTCGCTCATGTTCTCGGCCTCGGCCATCTGTTCGGCCGTGGGGCCGTCGCCGGGTGCGGCGTTGTCCGGCTCGGGCAACTCGTAATCCGTGCGCCCGGCCCGGGCGGCAAGCTCGGGCAGCTGCGCGCGCAGCGTCGCCGCCCAGGGGGCGTCGGACCGGCTCTCGCGCAGGAGGCGATCCCATGTGGTGAAGGCACGGTCGGGCCGCCCGATCTGGCGGAACATGACGCCGAGATAGTAGCGCGCGACCGGGTTGCGCGGATCGCGCTCCAGCGCGGCGGAGAGCGCGGCCTCCGCCTCGGGCGAGACGTAGCCGCCCGCGGCCATGACCAGCATCTCCGCGTAATCGGCGTAATCCTGTGCCGTCGCGCCGTCGCCGCGCAGGTCCAGCACACGCTCCTGCGCCGCGTAGGCCTCGGTGAAGTTGCCGAGCGCCGCCTCGTTCCGGGCGAGCAGCATGTGACCGCGGACATCGTCCGGGCGCTCCTCCAGAACGCTGCGCAGCCGCTCCATGAGTTCGGCATAGTCCTCGGGCGGCTCTTCGGCCGGTGGCTGCGCGGGGACGTCGGCTTCCGCCTCCGCCTGGCCCGGACGGGTCTGCCGGCGCTCCTCGGCCGCCGCGATCCGCTCGGCGAGCGCCTGATCCCGGTACCCCGGCGCGCCGAGATCCATGTAGAGCCACGTGGTCCCGCCCACGATGCCGAGCGCGACGGCGGCGGCGAGCACGGGACCCGCCCAGCGGGGTTGCGCCGTCTCGCCGCGCGCGGCGGCCTTGGCCGCGGCGTCGGCCGCAAGGATGCGGCGCGAGATTTCCGTGCGCAGCCGCTCGGCGTCCTCCTCGGAGATGACGCCGCGCATGAGGTCGCGTTCGACCTCCTTGAGCTGATCGCGGTAGACCTTGAGATCGTAGTCCGCCGCCTCCTGCGCATGCCCGCGAACGCGCAGCGCCGCGAGCCCCAAAAGAAGCGCGACCGCGACCGCGAGCGCAACCACCAGAATCCAGAACAGCATGGGCCCTCCTGCCACCCTCGCCCGGATGTGACTTAAGCGCCCGGGCGCGCCGGTGAAACCCCCAATCGCGTCGTGGCGCGTCATGTCGCAACCGATCCCGAATGCGACGTTTCGGGACGCGGGCGCAGGCCCCCCGCCGGTCCAGAAGGGGGAGCCGAGACCCGCGCCGGAAAGACGCCGCATGAAACGCTATTCCGCCTTCGCCATCGCCCGGGAAGCCCTGCGCGACCACACGGGCTGGGGCCGCGCCTGGGGCAACCCCGAGCCGCGGCGCCGCTACGACGCGATCATCGTGGGCGCGGGTGGCCACGGGCTGGCCACCGCCTATTACCTCGGCAGGAACCACGGCATCCGCAACGTGGCGATCCTGGAAAAGGGCTGGCTGGGCGGCGGCAACACCGGCCGCAACACCACGATCATCCGCTCCAACTACCTGCAGGACCCCTCTGCCGCGATCTACGAGAAGGCGCGCAGCCTCTACGAGACGCTGAGCCAGGAGCTCAACTACAACATCATGTTCAGCCCCCGCGGCGTCATGATGCTCGCGCAGACCGAACACGAGGTGCGCGGCTACCTGCGCACCGCGCAGGCCAACGCGCTGCAGGGCGTGAAGACCGAGTTCATCGGGCCGAAGCGCGTCAAGGAGCTCTGCCCGATCATCCGCCTCGAGGGGCCGCGCTACCCGGTGCTCGGCGCGCTCTGGCAGGCCCGCGCCGGCACCGCGCGGCACGACGCGGTCGCCTGGGGCTATGCGCGGGCCTGCTCCGACATGGGCATGCACGTGATCCAGAAATGCGAGGTGACGGGCATCCGCCGCGAGGGTGGACGCGTCACCGGCGTGGACACGAGCCGCGGGCGGATCGACTGCGACAAGCTGGGGCTGGTCGTCGCCGGCCATTCCGGGCGGCTGGCCGAGATGGCGGGTTTCCGCCTGCCGATCGAGAGCGTGGCGCTCCAGGCGCTGGTCAGCGAGCCCATCAAGCCGGTGATGGACGTGGTCGTGATGGCCAACACCGTGCACGGCTACCTCAGCCAGTCCGACAAGGGCGAGATGGTGATCGGCGGCGGCGCGGACGGCTTCAACAACTACACCCAGCGCGGCAGCTTCCACCACGTGGAGGAAACCGTGCGCGCGCTGGTGGAGACCTTCCCGATGCTCTCGCGGCTCAAGATGCTGCGCTGGTGGGGCGGCATCGTGGATATGACCGGCGACCGCTCTCCCATCATCTCGAAGACACCGGTGGAGGGCGTCTTCCTCAACTGCGGCTGGGGGACAGGCGGCTTCAAGGCGATTCCCGGCTCCGGCTGGGCGATGGCCGAGACGATGGCCCGCGGCGAGCCCGGCCCGCTGGCGGCCGAGTTCTCGCTGGACCGCTTCCGCGAGGGCCGCTTCATCGACGAGTCGGTGGCGGCGGGGGTGGCGCATTGATGGCCGCCGCTCCGCGCGAAAGTCTTCGAAGATTTCTGCCAAGGATTTTCGAATATCCTTGGCCCCCGGCTTCGGGAGGATCGCCATGCTCCGAATGACCTGCCCCTATTGCGGCGTCGCCGCCGAGGAGACCGAGCTCGCCCCCGGCGGCGAGGCGCATCTCGCGCGCGTGGGCCCCGAGGGCACCGACGACGCCTTCCACGCCTATCTCTTCGCGCGCGAGAACCCGCGCGGCGTGCATTTCGAGCGCTGGCGCCACGCGATGGGCTGCGGCAAGTGGTTCCACGCCGCGCGCTGCACCGTCACGCTCGAGGTCTTCGGCACCTACCCGGCGCAGACCACCGAACCGCCCGAGCACATCCGCGAGGCGATCACCGCGAAGCGCCCCGGCTGGACGTGGAGAGACCTCTCCTGATGCTTCTTCTTGGTCCAAATATCCCCGCCGGAGGCTCCCGCCCTCGCAACCCGCGCAAGGCTTCGACGACATGAGCACACGTCTCGCCACGGGCGGGCGGCTTCTGGACCGCTCCCGCCGCATCCCCTTCACCTTCAACGGCAGGCGCCTCTCGGGCCATCCCGGCGATACGCTGGCCTCGGCGCTCATGGGCTCGGGCCAGATGCTGATGGGCCGCAGCTTCAAGTATCACCGTCCCCGCGGGCCCCTGGCCAGCGGCGCGGAGGAGCCGAACGCGCTCGTGAACCTGGGCACGGGCGACCGCCACGAGCCCAACCAGCGCGCGACGACGACGGAGCTCTTCGAGGGGCTGACCGCGACCAGCCAGAACCACTGGCCGAGCCTCGATTTCGACGTGGGGCAGGTGAACGCGGCGCTGGCGCGGTTCCTGCC
>NZ_JAWLFS010000177.1:0-6383 GCF_041685465.1 Rhodosalinus sp.
GCGGTGTCAGCAGGCAGTCCGCGTGCAGCCGTTCGAAAAGCCCCGGCGCCCGATCGGCAAGCAGCGTGAGCGCGTCGGCATCGAGCACCGCGGGCCGCCCCGAGGCGAGCGTCGCCGCCACGAGCCCGGCGCCCCGGCCGTCCACGCCGAGACCGGGGCCGAGGCAGAGCGCGCTCAGCCGCGGATCGTCGAGCGCCACCTCGAGCGCAGCGGCCTCACCTATCTCGCGCAGCATCACCGCCGTGAGCTGCGCCGCGCATTCCGCCTGCGCCTCGGCCGGCGCACCCACCGTCACGAGGCCCGCGCCCACGCGGAGCGCCGCCCGCGCGGCAAGGCGCGCGGCACCGGTCCGTCCCGCGCCGCCCGACAGCACGAGGGCATGGCCGTGCGTGTACTTGTGCGCCGCCGTGCCGACCGGCTTGGCAAGGCCGCCGGGCGGTCCCGTCAGCCGCACGGCCGCGTCCGGCGCGGGCAGTCCGATTTCCACCGGCGCCACGGCGCCGACATGGTTCGGCAGGTCCCCGGTGAACTGACCGAGCTTCATCGGCCGCACCGCGGCCACCAGATCGAAGCGCGCCGGGTTGTCCTGCCCCAGATGCGCGCCGGAGTCGCTCGAGAACCAGCTCGGCATGTCCACCGCCACGAGCCGGCCGGCGGAGGCGTCGGCCGCGCGCCGCGCCGCGTCGAGCGCGTCGTGCACCACGTCCGGCACCGCGCGCGAAAGCCCCGTTCCGAAGATCGCGTCGATGAAGAGATCGGCGCGCGCCGCCGCGATGGCCTCCGGGTCCATCGGCTCGATCGGGCCGAGCGCGCTCCAGCGGTCATGCGCGGCCTGCGCGTCGGCGGACATCTTTTCGCGCGTGCCCCAGTGCAGGACGCGCAGGTGCCAGCCCCGGCCGTGAAGGAGGCGGGCGACCACGAAGCCGTCGCCGCCATTGTTGCCGGGCCCGCAGAGGACGACGGCGCGGTGCGGGCGCGCCGCGAGCGCCGGCCAACGGTCGAGGATCGCGCGCACGATGCCCGCGCCTGCGCGCGACATCAGCTCCCAGCCGGTCACGCGGCCCGAGTCGATCTCCCGCGCTTCCAGCGCGCGCATCTCCGCCGCCGTCACGAGCGGCTCGCCAGGGGTCTCTGCCATCCCGCACCTCGCGTCGCCTGTTTCAAAGGCGATATGGGGCCGGGCGGCCGGTCCGGGCAAGTCCGGGCCGTGTTTTCGCAAACGGCACAAATTTTATGCGATACGCCCAAATCCGCGCCACGGCCTGCGCGCGCAACGCCCGGCGCGCGCGCGGTCGCCGCAATTCGATTGAGCGCCCTTCGAGGGCGTGGTCAGTCCCGGACGGACCGGAGCGAGGAGGCCGCCATGAAAAAGATCGAAGCGATCATCAAGCCGTTCAAACTCGACGAGGTGAAGGAGGCGCTGCAGGAGGTGGGCGTGCAGGGTCTCAGCGTGATCGAGGTGAAGGGCTTCGGCCGCCAGAAGGGCCACACCGAGCTCTATCGCGGCGCCGAATACGTGGTGGACTTCCTCCCCAAGGTGAAGGTGGAGGTCGTGCTCGACGACGCGCAGGTGGACGCCGCCGTCGAGGCGATCGTCGCCGCCGCCAAGACCGAGAAGATCGGCGACGGCAAGATCTTCGTCAGCGCCGTCGAACAGGCCATCCGCATCCGCACCGGCGAATCCGGCTCGGACGCGCTCTGAGCCCCCGGAAGAGACCCCAGCAAGCGAAAGGGACGCAGGGAATGAGCAAGGAATCGATTCTCAAGACGATCAAGGACGAGGAGGTGGCCTACGTCGATCTCCGTTTCTCCGATCCGCGCGGCAAGGTGCACCACGTCACCGTCGTCGCCGACGAGGTGGACGAGGATTTCCTCGAGGAAGGCTTCATGTTCGATGGCTCCTCGATCAACGGCTGGAAGGGGATCGAGGCCTCCGACATGAACATGGAGATCGACCTCGACAGCGGCTACGTCGATCCCTTCTTCGCCGAAAAGACGCTGGCGCTGCACTGCTCGATCCGCGAGCCCGACACCGGCGAGCCCTACGAGCGCGACCCGCGCGGCACGGCCGAGAAGGCCGAGGCCTACCTGAAGTCCTCCGGCATCGGCGACACCGCCTTCTTCGGGCCGGAAGCGGAGTTCTTCCTCTTCGACGACGTGCGCTTCTCCTCGACGATCAACAAGGTCTCCTACGAGGTCGATGCCCAGGACGGCTCCTGGAACACCGACACCGAGTACGAGATGGGCAACATGGGCCACCGCCCCGGCGTGAAGGGCGGCTACTTCCCGCTGCCGCCGCTCGACGACGGCCAGGACATCCGTTCCGAGATGATGTCCACGATGAAGCGCATCGGCATGGCGGTCGACAAGCACCACCACGAGGTGGCCTCCTGCCAGCACGAGCTCGGCCTCATCTTCAACTCGCTCAAGAAGCAGGCGGACGAGCTTCAGAAGTACAAGTACGTCATCAAGAACGTCGCGCAGGCCTACGGCAAGACGGCGACCTTCATGCCGAAGCCGATCGCGGGTGACAATGGCACCGGCATGCACGTGAACATGTCGATCTGGAAGGACGGCAAGCCGCTCTTCGCGGGCGACAAGTATGCCGACCTCAGCCAGGAGGCGCTCTGGTTCATCGGCGGGCTGCTCAAGCACGCCAAGACGCTCAACGCCTTCACCAATCCCGGGACCAACTCCTACAAGCGCCTGATCCCGGGCTTCGAGGCGCCGGTGCTGCGCGCCTACTCGGCGCGCAACCGCTCGGGCTGCATCCGCATCCCGTGGGCCGAAAGCCCGAAGGCCAAGCGCGTCGAGGCCCGCTTCCCCGACCCGTCGGCCAACCCCTACCTTGCCTTCGCAGCGCTTCTGATGGCCGGTCTCGACGGCATCAAGAACAAGATCGATCCGGGCGAAGCGATGGACAAGAACCTCTACGATCTGCCGCCCGAGGAGCTGGAAGGTATCCCGACGGTCTGCGGCTCGCTGCGCGAGGCGATCGACGCCCTCGTGGCCGACCACGACTTCCTGCTCGCGGGCGATGTCTTCACCAAGGATCAGATCGAGGGTTACGTCGAGCTGAAGATGGAAGAGATCGAGTACTACGAGCACACGCCGCACCCGGTCGAGTTCCAGATGTACTACAGCTGCTGAGCCACGCTCACGGCCGGACGAAGGGGCGCCCCGGCGGGCGCCCCTTTTTCATTTCACAACTCAAGATTGCCTGATCACAGCGACAAGCGCCCATTTTTGGGCACATTTGCCCCAAGATATCGCCGCAGAGCCGCGCTAGGCACAACCTTAACGCGTTTCAGGAGGGTGACATGAACGCCGTGATCGAGATGCCCTGCCACTTTGCCGCGCTGCGCCTCGCGGAGCGGGCCGCGCCGGACCCGGTCGGCCTGACGGGCCGCATTGCCGGCTGGCTCGACGAGGCGGCGCAGACGGTGGAGGCCACGGGCGTGCTGCCCGACGGCGCACTCTGGCTGCGGACGCCGGACGCGACGATCCGGCTCGCCGCGGACGGACAGGCACGTCTCGTGCTGCACGTCGCCGAACGTGCCCGGACCGAGGCCACCCATGCGGGCGAGGCGCTGCTCCTGCATCTCGTCTATCGCCTTTCGGTTCGCCTCGCGCCGGAGCAGATCGAGTGGCAGACGGAGGAGAGCGTCGTGGACGCCAAGGACTTCGTCGCGCTCGCCCGGCGCGCGGCAGGCGGCGTCCGCCCCGCCCGTCCCGCGGCGCGTCGCGGCGCGCACCGCTGCGCACCGCGCCCGGTGGCCCGCGACGCGCGGGTCGACAGCGCGCTCGACCTGCGCCTGAGGCAGGCGCTGAACAGCGACACCGCGGAGGCCGACGAAACGCCGGACAGCATGCCGCGCCGCCTTGCCGCATGGGCGCTCTCGGGTGCCGCGGCGCTGATCTGGCTGCCTCTGGCACCGGTTCTTCTTGCGATCAATCTCCGCCACGGGCCGGATCTGCGTGTCTCGGCGCAGGCCTGCTCGGTGCTGGGGCTGTTCACCGCCCTCGACCATGTCGGCGCGT
This sequence comes from Rhodosalinus sp., assembly GCF_041685465.1. Lineage (NCBI taxonomy): Bacteria > Pseudomonadati > Pseudomonadota > Alphaproteobacteria > Rhodobacterales > Paracoccaceae > Rhodosalinus > Rhodosalinus sp. The sequence continues at coordinate 4,042 of NZ_JAWLFS010000177.1, forward strand.
TCGGCGATGTCGCCGCAATGCTTCCGGTCTGATCATGCGCGGATGCAGCCCCTCCGGCCCTGGGCCGGGCGGCCGTCCCCGGACGGCAAGCCGGCGCCCCCTGTCCGGCGTTCCGTCCGGACCACACGGCACACTCCTGGACACATGCACGGCTGTCCCGGCAGCCACCCGCCCGCCCGCAACCCGGGCGTGTTCTCCTGGCGAGGTGCGCGACGCCGGTCCGCAGACCCCGGCGTCACTCCGCCGGCGCGACTCGCGGCCTCGGTCGGTACCGGTGGCGCTCGGGGCGCGGCAATTGACGGCCTCCGCACCGGTGTCAGGACACGTTTGTCCGAACAGGCGCGACAATAGCCGGAAGACCGCGGAATTGCCCCACTGTTTCGCGGAACCGGACACAGTTTCTCCCCGATTGACAGCTACAACTTTCGGCAGAAGCGAGACGTATTGGAGGGGACGATGAGCGGCGACGGGGTGATCTATCACGCAGTCCTGATCTTCAACGGGGACCGGCATTTCGACAACGCGTCGATGCGCCACGACATCGGGGCCGCCTATCGGGTGACGGGCGAGGGGACGCAAGGCATCGGCGCCTCGGACGATCTGCAGGCGGTGCACGGAACCACGGTCTGCACCCGTTTCGACGTCTTCGCGCCCGCCGAGCGGGGCGGCACGGTGCCAGCCGACGAAGTCGCCCCCGGCCTCGAGGTCTTCGCGGAGGCTTATCCCGATCTCGCGGCTCCGGCGGCGCTCGTCTCCATCCAGATCTTCGCGCTGACCCCGGCGGCGGACGAACCCCGCCTGTCGGCCGTGCTCGCTCAGGTGGTCGATCTGCTTGTCGCGCGGACCGACGCGGATTTCGTGCGGCTGCCCGGCCACGCGGGGTTGATGACGGGGGCGCGCTTCCGCTCGGAATTCCGTCTCGCGCAGAGTCACCTGCCCGAGACCGGTGCGACGGAAAACGGTCCAGCGGACGCGCGTCGCGGATGCGCCTCGCGCAGGGAAGAGGCGCATGTCGCGGGGGCGAGGACGGGCATCGATGTCTTCCCGGACATCGACCTCGTCGCGCCCGAACTCGACCGGGCCTGGCAGCGGACACGCCCCGGCGGCGAGCTCTGCGACACCGCGCTGAAGGCAACGCGAGCGGGTGAGCCCATGCCCATCGAGGCGCGGCTCGCCACCTGGACCGTCAATGCCTCCGTGGCGATTCTCGCGCCGCCGGTCGGCGCCTCACTCGCCGTCTACAACCTCATGCGGGGGGAGGATTTCAGGCTGAGCGCCCATGCGCTCGCCCTGACGGGGACCTTCCTCGCGCTCGGCGCGTCAGGCATGATGCCCAGTCTTGCCGGCCTCCTCTGAGGCGCTGCGCGCCAGCACGCAGGTGTGGATCGTGAAGGCGACCGCCCGCGTCGCGGGCAGCCGCACGACGCATTGTCGCTCGGCACGCAGATAGCCCGCCCCGGCGGAGGCCACCGGGCGCGCATCGCTCTCGCGCCGCGGCTGGAAGAGGGCCGGATCGTCGTAGGGCAGGAGGTTGTGCCGCCAGAGCGGCCGACCCGGCTGCACCCCGTCGAACAGCCGCTGCACCCGCCGCGCGAGCGGCGCGTCATACTCCTCGACCGGCGCATGGATCCGCACGAGCGGGCGCAGGAACTTCTCCGAAAGCGTCCAGCTCGCCGGGAAGCACAGCACCGCGGAAGTGAGCACATGCTCGGTGCCGCGCTTTTCCATCAGGCAGAAATCCTCCTGCGCGAGCCGGCCGAGCGTGGCCATCGGATCGCCCCGGTCGAGGGGGACAGACACGCCGTCGGGGCGCAGGACATGGCCCTTGTCCCGCCGGTAGCCCGGGCGGCCGTCGAGATGCGTCAAGACCATGTCCAGCAGTTCCTCCGCCGCTGGCCGCGCCGCCGGGTCCAGCCGGATCACCGCGTCGCGCCGCGCGGCGATCAGCCGGTCGCGGAGCGCCATCTGCGCGGCGAAGGCCTCGTCCACCAGAAGCCATTCGGCCGGGTCGAGCGGCGCGGTGCCCGGCAGGCGCGCCGCGGTCGTGTCGAAGGGGAGCGCGCGCTGAAGGATCGGACCGTCGCGCGCCGGTTCATCGCCCTGCCCCGTCGCTCCCTGCGCCTGCCGTGCCATCGCGCCCCCGTCCGCATCGGGAAAACCGGCTCTCCCGCGGTGCCGCCGCCCGCATGCGGTGTCACGGGCGCGGGACGGGACAGCCCACCCGGCCATCAACACCGATCTCTGCGCCCTCTGCAAGATCCGCCCGCGCGGCGGCCCCGCGTCCCGTCACCTGCCCGCGAGACCGGCGTGAGCCGGCTTGCGCCCGGCGCGCGGCGCCGACA
>NZ_JAWLFS010000178.1:0-6322 GCF_041685465.1 Rhodosalinus sp.
TATCGTGAAGCGCGGCGGGCGCAAGGAGACGCAGCTGCCCTACGGAGCCACCCACTCGAGGCGGACCGACAGCACGCTTGTCAAGGCGCTGGCCCGCGCCTTCCGCTGGAAGCGGATACTGGAGTCGGGCGAGTTCGCCACCATCGCCGAACTGGCCGCGCGGGAGGGGATCGCGCCGTCCTATATGACCCGCGTCCTGCGGCTCACCCTGCTCGCGCCCGACATCGTCGAGGCGATCCTGGATGGCAGGCAGGGACCGGGGATGACGCTGGCACGGGTGCTGGAGCCGTTTCCGGTGGAGTGGGAGGAGCAAAAGCAGGTTTTCAGGTTATGGTCTTTCACGGCCGGTTCCTTTGAAAAAGGCCTTTGTTGATCGACCGCCAAGTCGCTGATTCAATTCGCACAGGCAGGCGGGAGGGATCGGCGATGATGGGACCCAGGCAGGTGGCGCAGGGCGCGCTCTTATACGAGTTCTCGATCGAGTATCCATGAGCCGACGCGGGAACCCCTACGACAACCCGAAGCCCGAGAGCTTCATGAAGCTCTCAAGGTGGAGGACGCCTATCTGATGGAGTACGAGACATTCGAGGGCGGCACCGACGGCGTACCGAAGTTCATCGACGCCTACAACAGGCTCAGCCTTGGGGGTGTCTCAGCCCCGTTCAGTTCGAGGAACGCCACGCCCGCGCGCCTTCCAAAACCGCGGCCTGTGCCGGTCCGTCCGCAGCGGCGCACTCCACGAGAGATCGAAAACCCGCACAGACCGCCTGTTCCCGATTGACTCGGTGATCGGTTTCACCGGACAAAGGAAACCAGTAAATGAAGGGTCGCGCGCCGATTATGCCCACCGATAGCGATATTGCCGACAACGACATTTCCCCCGAAGACCGCCGGAAGCTATCCGGGCTTCTCGGATTTGCCCAAGGCGTTCTGACCGCGCGATCCAAGGTCCAGATGGCGATGCAATCGGGCCTCGGGGTGTTTCACGAAGGCGATCTCGACGGCCTGCCGGGGCTCCACTGCGACTGCGATGACGGTGCTTGGCTCCGGATCGACCGACAGAGGGAAACGAGGCCGCCGGAACCGGACGAGCATGTCGCGCGATTCCTCACCTCGACACCCTCCGATCCCAACAGGCGACCCCAGATCAAGCCCACGATTGCGGTCGAGGTGACGATCGAGGAAGCGTCCGACCTCGCCGAAGGTGGACTGCTGAATCCCGACGACGTGCATACGATCGTCGAGGACGGGGTCGAGGTCGAGAACCGCGTGCGGGTGGTTCTCCATGCCGAGACATTGGTCGAGATGCGGCGCGACCACGAGCATTACGCGGGCGGGGCCTGGTCGGACTGGGCCCGGCAGGAACGCCCCGTTCGGCGCGCGATCTCGGTTTACAACGATCTCTTCAAGATCCATTCCGCGATCCACACCTCCGAAGGCACGCCGCCCGAGCTGGTCTGGGGCATCGGGATCGGCCGCTGGGTTCGCGGCACAGAGCGGGTCGACATGCCGCTTATCGAGGAACTGGTCGATATCGAGGTCGAAGATGGCGGCGCAATCGCGATCCGTCCGCGCGATCTCGCGCCGCAACTGTCGCTGAAACCCTATCTCGAGCTCGACATCGACGGGTCTCCGAAGCTCCAGAGCGAACTCCAGAACCGGCTCGCGCAGCTTCTCAAGGGCGATGCCGAGTTCTCCCCCTTCACGACACTCTGGGAGCCGCTCCTCGACACCGCGGCCAACAACCTTGCCAGCAGCGCGACCCATATCAGCCGCGACGATCTCGCAGCCGGCGAAAGCCTAGCTCCCGCCGGAGAAGAACTCAGGATCACCTCCAGCTGGGCCATCTTCGGGCGGCCCCGGTCGAGCGAGGCGCGCGTCCAAGATCTCAACGCGCTGCGCTCCCGCGTCGACGACGAGGCCACCGAGGTGCCCGCCTCGATCAAGGGTTATGCGGCGCCCCCGCCCGACAAGCCCAGGTCCGTCGTCTCCGCCTTCGGGCTCGACAGCGCCGTTCTCGGCGGCGCCACGGGCAAGGGCTGGGAGCCATCCGCCTCTGGCGAGCCACGCCGAAGACCGGTCGGTGCCGCCCCATCAGGTGGCGAAGCCGCGCCGCCCGACCCCTTCGCAGCCGGCCGAAAGGTCCATTTCTTCCCGCTCCCGTTCAACGAGGAGCAGGGCAAGATTTCCGACATGATCGACGACCCCAAGCTGCATGTCGTCGGCGTCTCGGGCCCGCCGGGCACCGGCAAGTCGCACTCGATCGCCAACATCATCAGCCACCAGATGGCCATGGGAAAACGCGTGCTCGTCACCGCCCGGACCCCCGAGGCGATCGCCGCCGTCCGCGAGAAGCTTCCCGAGGCACTCCAGCCCCTCGTCATCGCCTCGGTCGGCACCGACCGCGAAAGCGCCCAGCAGCTCCAGGAAGCTGTGTCCGAGCTTTCCCGCGAAGTGGTGGATCTTGACACCGACGAGGCGCTGGCGCGTAAGGCACAGCTCGAGCGAGAGATCGTCGAATGCGACCGGATCGCCGAGAAGGCGGACGACGACCTTGCCGAGATTGCGCGTGCCAACCTCGCCCAGCTGACCTGGGATGGCGCGGACCACACGCCAATGGAGCTCGTTGACATCCTGGCCGAGAGCGCCGAGGCGCATGACTGGTTCACCGACAGGCCTGGAAAGGCGCCGCCGACCCAGCTCGAGGATCTCCTAGACCGGCTCCGCGCCACGATGCCTGCGCTTGCCACCGACATCGTCTATGCCGGTGCCAACCTCCCAGAGCCCGACGACCTGCCGACCACGGCCGAGATCATCGCCGCGCACGAGACGGAGCGTGCTTGGAACGCGCGCGAGATCGCGGACTACAGCGCGGCGCCTGCCATGGCCCTCGACAGCGCCGGCGCCGTGGGGCAAGCGCGCGCGGTGCTCGCCGAGTTCGAGGTCCTAGGTGTCCTGATCGAAGCGGCTCCGAGCGCCGCGAAGGGCCTTGCTGTCCGCGCGCTCGAGCCGGCCGGCCCGATCGACCGCAAGGCCATCGCGGCGACGCTCAGCTTCATCGCGCAGAAGCGCGCGCTCGAGGGCATCGCTCGCGTCCGCTTCGACCGGGGCGCCTGCGGCGAGGAGGATTTTCAGCATGCCGCCGCGCGCGGTGCCTCCGGGCAGAAACCGGTGGGGTTCGGTCTCTTCAACGGTGCGCTCAAATCCGCGATCGGCTCGGTGCGCCTTGACGGCGCGCCGCCGGCCTCCAACGAGGACTGGCAGGTCGTTCTCGAGGCCTGCCGGCTCGAGCGCGACGCGGCCACTATCGGCGATGCACTCCGGCCCTTCGTCTCCGAAAAGCTCATGCCGGCGGTTCCGGCGCGCGCTTGGGAAATCGCCCGGCATCTGAAAGACAGGCAGGTCGAGATCGAGACCGCCCTCGAGATCGCCGACCGGCTGAAGCCTGCATTCGACGCGCTGGCGGCGCTTTTTCCCTACGGCCTCGATCTCGACGCGATGCGCGCGGAGCTCGATTGCGACGCCGCGATCTTTGCCATCCGCGGCAACCTTCCCGACGACTACATCGCCTCCGCGGCTCCCACCCGGCTGCGCGAGATCGCCGGCGCGAGCACACTTCCCGTGTTCGCGGAGCTCAGGAACGTCGCCGATGCACTCGGGCAGGAGGAAACCGACCCCCGCGACATCGTCGCGGCACGCGGCGAGATCACACGCGAACTCGCGCGCCTCGCCGAGGTCGCTAAACGCCTCGACGCGCTCGGCCGCGATCTCGACACCCTCGCCGAGGCTGGGGCGCCGGACTGGGTGGCACGGCTGCGCGCAACCCCGGAGAGCGCGCCCGATCTCATCCCTGCAAGCTGGGCCGTTTCCTGGGTTTGGGGACAAATGAAGGCCCGTGTCGACCGCATTGTCGCCCTCGGCAATGGCGACGATCACCGGCGCACGAAATCCGAGGCCATGGCGCGCCGCCGCAAACTCTTCGAGGAGCTCATCCGCACTCGCACGCTCCTGGGCCTCAAGGGCCGCATGACGGGCTCCATCCGCAGCGCCATGGAGGCCTTCACCCAAGCCATCTCCAAGATCGGGACCGGTAAGGGTAAGCGCGCGCCGCGTTTCATCCGCGCCGCGCAGGAGGCCGCCAAGAAGGCCTCCTCGGCCGCACCGGTCTGGATTATGCCGGAATACAAGATCCCCGAGCAGCTGCCTCCGGAGTTCGGCGATTTCGACCTTGTGATCCTTGATGAGGCCTCCCAAAGCGACATCACCGCGCTCGCCGCCCTGGCTCGTGGCAAGAAGATCCTAGTCGTGGGCGACGAGGAGCAGGTGAGCCCGTCAGTGGTCGGCATCGCAGACCAGAAGATCAACGCGCTGCGCGCCGAGTTCCTCGAGGGGCTGCCGAACGCGAGCCTCATCGACCAGAACTCCTCGATCTTCGAGATCACCAAGCGGATGCATCCCGACAGCCATGTCATGCTGCGCGAGCACTTCCGCTGCGTGGCGGCGATCATCCAGTTCTCGACGCGCTTCTACAACAACGCCCTCGTGCCGCTCCGCGTGCCCAAGGCCTCCGAGCGCTTCGATCCACCCTTGGCAGACGTCTACATCCACGGCGCCACGCGCCATGGCAAAACCAATGCCTCGGAGGCGCGCTGGATCGTCGACGAGATCGCGCGGCTGATCGAGGACCCCCCCCACGAGGGGCGCGACATCGGCGTGATCTCGCTCATCGGCAACGAGCAGGCCGAGCGGATCGGCCGCATGCTGGTCGAGGACGAGCGGATCGGCCCCGAGCAGATCGAGAAGCGGCGCATCATTTACGGCGACGCGCGGACCATGCAGGGCCAGGAACGCTCCATCGTCTTCCTGTCGATGGTCGCCACCCCCGGCCACGCCACCGCGCAGACCGGCAAGGCCGACCAACAGCGTATCAACGTGGCCATGAGCCGCGCCCGCGACAGGCTCTACCTCGTTCGCTCGGTCTCGCTCGAGGACCTGCGCCCGACTGACATCAAGGCGCAGATCCTGCACCACTTCGCGGACCCGATGCCCGAGGGTCGCTTGGCGACCGGCAAGGAGGCAGCTGACCTTCTCGCGCGCTGCGACAGCGGCTTCGAGCGTGAAGTGCTCCGGCGCCTTATGGAGGCCAATTACCGTGTCCGACCCCAGGTTGCCGCGGGCGGATTTAGGATCGATCTCGTCGTCGAAGGGCTGGAGGATCGCCGACTCGCCATCGAGCTCGACGGCGACCAGTATCACGGACCGGATGTCTGGGAGCGCGACATGGCCCGTCAGGCGGCTCTCGAGCGCGCGGGCTGGGTGTTCTGGCGCGTCTTCGGCAGCCAGTGGAAATCGAACAAGGAGTTCTGGTGGCGCAACCTGCAAGACGCGCTGAGTCGCCTCGGCATCGAGCCGATTGGTGCCGCGGCGGTCGACGAGCGCTTCACCGAGTCGATCCTCGTCGATCCCTGGGGCACCCGCACTGCGGCTGACGCAGAGACACCTGCCTTGGATATCGAGGTCGAGGCGCCTCAGACGCAGCAAGACGGCGCGCTGGGCCAGATTGTCAGCCCGGCGGCTAGGCCGGCCGTCGCGCCGACTGGCGAAGCGCCACGCCCGGAGGCATCGGAGGACGATGAAGCGGCCAAAGCGGAAGTGGCCGACGCGGACGCGGCCCCCGGGTCCGAAGAAGCCTCCCCGACGGCGCGGGCCGAAGAGCCGGCCACGCCAGCCGCCCGCGCGCCGGAGCGCCGACGTGCACGCCAGCAGACGCTTTCCCTCGAAGACGACCTCTTCACGCGTCTCGCCGAGCGAGAGTCGGACGCCCCGGGACCCCTCAACGGCACTGCGAATGGCCTTGTGACTGCGGCGGCGCCCGAGCCGGCGCCCGCAATGCGGGAAGCCGAGGACAGCGCACGAGGCGCCACCCCGATCCGGGTGGGCCATACCGTGCGCCTCGAGAAGCTCGGCAACAGGGGCGGCAGGCTCGAGATCACGCTCGTCGATACCGGGCACGATCCTGAACACTGCATTATCGGCACCCACACACCGCTCGGCCGGGCGCTCCTCGAAGCGGAAGTCGGGGACGAAGTCGAGTATCGCGCCGGCGCGTATATCCAGGAGGTGCGCATCCTCGAAGTGACCTGATGCAGCAGCCTGGGGCGGTCGCGTCGATTGCCCCACGGCTGCGGCATACGCCCCTTCTCGACCGCGCTCCTACCCGAGAGCTACGGGATTCACGGATTTTGGGGTTGGAGGTCATGGAGGGCCTGAGCATAGCCTTGGATTCGGTCGGCGAAGACGTCCCATCCATCGCGCATGGTTT
>NZ_JAWLFS010000179.1:0-6292 GCF_041685465.1 Rhodosalinus sp.
GTGTTCGGACACCGTGGACTGCGCCAGGCCGACGGCGCCCACGATGTCGCCGCCGATGCAGCCGGGCGTGGCGAGCAGCAGCCGCAGGATGCGCAGCCGTGCCGGATGCGCGAGCGCCTTGGCGAGATCGGCGATCTGAATATCCGGATCGTGCATGTGGGCCCTCGTTTCGTAAATCGTCGATAAACGATCAGACATGCGACTGCAAGGCCGCTCCGACGCGCTTGTCCGCCATGAAACGGCTTTGGCGGCGCCTGTGCGCCACGGGGTCGACACTGCGTGCCGCTTGTGCCGAGGTGTCACATGCCGGCGCTGCGTGGGGTGCCGCTCCGCGCGCGCCGCATTGACGATCCGGCCTCCGTGCGGTTGTCTCGACCCTATGCCCTTGCGCCGCGACCCACGGGGACGCGGCGCCCCGGTGTCGCGACGGTCCGAAGGGGAGGCCACATGGCCGAGTGCGGTTGTACACCCGTCACGCCCGAAACGGCGGAGCAACGCAGGACGCTCAAGCTGGCCCTCGCGCTCAATGCGGTGATGTTCGTCGTGGAGACCACCTCGGGGATCATCGGGCATTCCACGGGGTTGATCGCGGACGGGCTCGACATGCTCGCCGATGCCGCCGCCTACGCCGTCGCGCTTCTGGCCATCGGGCGAAGCGGCGTGTTCAAGTCGAACGCGGCCATGGCGAGTGGCATCCTCCTCCTGGTCCTCGGCTGTGCCGTTCTGCTCGACGTCGTCCGGCGCGCGATCTCGGGGGAGCCGCCCGAAGGGCTGCTGATGGTGGTCGTCGCCTCCGTCGCGCTTGTGGTGAACGCCACGGTGCTGAAGCTCCTCGGCAGGTACCGCGACGGGGAGGTTCACCTGCGCGCGACATGGATATTCACCCGCGCCGACCTGATCGCCAACGTGGCAGTGATCGCCTCGGGGATCGCCGTTCTCGTGACGGAGATCCGTGCGCTCGACCTGATCGTCGGCGCAGGCATCGGCCTCTACGTTATCCGCGAGGCCTTCGAGATCCTTGCGGACGCGCGCGCCTCGCGCGCGGCGGAGCAGGGCGCGGCAGCCGATCCCGAAAGCCCGTGACCCTCGCGTCGTTCCTTGCGGGAGCGTTCACTCCGGCGCGACCGCTGGCAGGGGAGCCGCCTCCATGCTGCCGGCCCCCCGGGCGCCGCTGTCGCCAAGCGATTCGGCCGTGCCACGGGCGCCTGTGTCGCCGAGCGTGTCGGCGAGGACGCCGGCGGGCGGCGTGTCCAGAGGCCGGAAATCGGGTTCGATGGCCGCCGGCGGAGCGGTCGTCTCGTCCTGCATCGCCTTCCGGACGCGTTCGGCCAGCCGCCGCGCCTGTTCCTGTGGCAGGCGTGTCGCGATCGAAGAGGCGAGAGGCCCGTCGTGCCAGTATGCCAGGGTCACGCCGTCGCGTTCCTCGTCCACGATCGGACCGGGCCGGTTCTCCCAGCGCGGGGCGATGAAGAGGCTGAAGCCCGTGCCGTCCTCTGCGGCGTAGTCGAGCGCCACGATCTGATCGTCGCCCTCGCGCAGCGCGCGTTTCTCCACGAGAGCGAAGCCCTCCGACGAGAGGTCCGGTGCAGACAGCCGGATCGCCACGTCCTCCGCGCCCCAGTCGAGGCCGGGCGCCACGACCTGCCTCGCCGTGCCGGTCGTCGAGGCCGCGGGATCGGAGCCGCGCAGCACGAACTGGCGATAGCTTTCGTCGAGGAGGGCCTGCCGGGACGAGTCGCCACCCTCCTGGCCGAGGAACCAGCCGCCGACCCCCGCCGCGACGGCCACGATCCCGGCCGCGGCGCGCCGCATCACCGGCCGCGACCGCGGGCGGTCCATGTCCCGGACGACGGCTTGGAGCCGTTCGGGCACGGGCTCGGCCAGCTTGCCGGCGTAGGCCGCGCGCAGGGCGGCCGTCTGGGCGCGGTAGTCCGCGAGGCGTGCAGCGGCCCCGGGGCAGCGCGCGACGGCCGCCTCCACATCGGCCTTGCGTGCCGGATCGTCGTCGAGGCGACCGTCCGCCAGCGCGAGAAGATCGAGGTCGTCGAGGGTGTCTGGGTCGGTCATGTCACTTCACCTGGCGAACAGGGGGCTCGGACGTGTCGAAGGTCTCGCGCAGGCGCTCGCGCCCCCGCGACAGCCTCGACCGGAGCGTGCCCACGGGAATGTCGAGCGCGGCGGCGGCCTCGTCGTAGGACAGGCCCTCGACCGCCGTCAGCGCGATGGCGGCGCGCTGCTCGGCCGGAAGCGCCTGCATCGCCGTGACGATGTCGCGCTGCAGAAGGCCCGCCTCGGGCGACTCGGGCGCGACGGGTTCCGGCGCGTCGTCCAGGTCGATCTCGCGCGCCCGGCGCTGTCGCCGCGGAGTCTGATTGAGAAAGACGTTGTAGAGCATGCGATAGAGCCAGCCGCGCAGGCTGCCGTGTCGTTTCCAGAGGTGGCGCTTGCGGATCGCCCGTTCGAGCGTGTCCTGCACCAGATCGTCGGCCGCGGCGGGATCCCGCGTCAGCGCAAGGGCGTAGCGCCGCAAGCGCGGGATCTCGCGTGCGATCAGCCATTTGGTTTCCTGCATCCTCTCCCCCGGCCGTCTGCGCCGCTCTGTGTGGACAGCCGCACGGCACGGAAAGTTCCCCCGCCTGGCCGTCCGGAGATTTTTTTTCGCCGGCGCGGAACCGAAGCGGACCCGGGCCTGTCCTGTTCACCGGGTCGGACAGGGCGCATCGCGTCACGGCCGGCGAACCAAACGGAGGAAGGAAAGTCATGTCTTACACCCGGAACATCAAGGCGTTTCTCGCCGGAACGGGCATTGTCGCCGCAATGGGCGCCCTGCCGGTCGTGGCCGTCGCCGGCGACGCCGCGTCGGAGCAGGCGCCGCTCGTGCTGGCTCAGGCCGCCGAGATCGACGATGCGACCATCGAGGCCTTCGCGGCCGCGCAGGTCCGCGTCGAGGAGATCCGGAACAGCTACATGGAACAGTATCAGGCGGCCGAGAGCGACGAGCAGCGCCAGCAGATCAACGAGGCCGCGACGGAGGAGATGGTCGAGGCCGTGCGCGACACGCCGAACCTGACGGTCGAGGAATACGACGCGGTCATCGAGGCCGCGAACGAGGATCCCTCGATCGCGGAGCGCGTCAACGAGGCTCTGTCGGAGTCGCCGACCTGAGACCCGAACCGTAGCTTGTCGGGGCCGTGCGCCACGCGCGTGCCGGACCCCGCGCAGGCCTCATGCGTCACACGGCAGATTTCGACGGAGGCGACCGGGATGCACATCCGCAAACTTCCCCCGTCGGTCGGGCATTCCGGTTCGGGACGAGCTGTTCCGGCCTCTGGCGGATCTGCCCGCGGCACCACCGTCTTCCCGGTGCCGCACCTGTCGCGGGAGGCGGGCCCGGAGGCGACTCCGGGTCCGCGCCCGCGGCACTTTTTTCCGGCGTCCCGGGTGGGTCCGGGGCCCGCAACGGGGGCACGGCATGGTTTTCGCCGTCACCCGGACGCCGGCGTCTGTACCTCCCTGTCGAACTTCGCGCGCGATGGATTCGGTCCATCGCGCGCGCCTTTTCCGGGGCGGGATCTGAGGGCAGACCCTGCATGCAGGGTCCGAAAGGCCGCGGTCCACCGCCGGCGTCCACGGCCCCAAGTCGGGGCGGTCTCCGGCGAAGGTCCGCCGATGCCGGCCTGGTTTCCGAACCGGATCGGACCGGACGCGTTTTCTTTGCGCGGTGTGCGGAGGGGCACCTGAGGCAGCACCTCCGGCGCCCCGATTGACGACCACGATCCAAGACAGCCTTGAAAGGAAAGACGATGTTCAGACCCATGCTGATTGCGGCCATCGCCGCACCCCTCGTTGCGCTTCCCGCGATCGCGCAGGACGCGGAAGAGGTGATCGTGGAAAGCCAGGGCGGATCGGAGGTCCGCGGCGACTGGATGCTGGGCGCGCGGGTGACCACGCCGGACGGTGCCTCCATCGGCTCCATCGAGGACCTGATCCTCGACCTCGAGGAGGGGACGGTCAACGCTGCCGTCGTCTCGGTCGGCGGGTTTCTCGGCTTCGGCTCCAAGGAGATCGCGGTGGACTGGTCGGAGCTCGAAATCGACTATGACGGCAACGAGATCACGCTCGGAATTACCCGGGAAGAGGCCGAGGAGGCGCCGGATTACGTTTTCCGAAACCAGGAGCCCGCGCCGATGCCGGAGGCCGAAACCGGTACTGGCACAGGGACCGGTACTGGGACCGGCACGGGAACCGGCACGGGCGGCACCGGCACGGGCGGCATGAGCGAGTAACCCCTCAGACGGCTGCCGCATGACCTGACCTGGCGGCATGGGGCATGGATATGACCGCCTCCCACGCCATCGCTGTGCCGTGGGGGGCGGCTGCGTCTTCATGACAGCAGTCGGTGCGCCGACGGTTGCCACGTCCTTCCGGCCTGGCGAAATGCGTCGGTCGACGGCAAGGCGTCCAGATCATGCGAGGTGTCGGACGAAGGATGCTCAGGGCGCGCACACGCCCCTCCGGCCTGCGGCGGCCATGACGCCGCCCGAGCCGACCGAGTGCGCGGCGATGCGCCCCGCGCGCCCTGAGCGGCACGCGCCGGCGCCGGGAGAGCCGCGGCAGGGAGGGCATCGGTGGGGTCCCCCGGCTGTCGTCGCAGTGGAGTTCCTGCGTCGGTGATGACGCCATCGCACGCACGGGGTCGAAGCCCCACCTTGCAGGCCCGATCCGCGCCCGTGATGGCGCCTTGCGCGCCGGTCGGCCGGCCGCCCTTCGCCGTTATCCGGACGCGGCGACATCGGTGCGCCGCTCTCCTTGCCGGGGCGGGAGGCGTCGAGCGGGCACCCGCACATGCCATGCGTCACCCGCGATCGCGCTCTCGGCCGCGGGCCGGGTAGTGGTGCACCGCCCCCGGACGGCAGGGGCGGTTCCCTCGGAAAACTTCCCGCTCAGGCGGCCTGCGCCGCGGCGCGGGCGGTGGCGGCGGCGCGGTCAAGGCGGCAGAGGGCCTCTTCGGCCTCTGCCGCGCTCAGCGTGAGCGGCGGCAGCAGGCGCAGGACGTTGTCGGCCGCCGGCACGGTGATCACCGCCTCGGCGAAGCCCGCCTTCATCACCTCCGCCGCGGGCAGGCGGCACCGGAGTCCGAGCATCAGGCCGCGGCCGCGCACCTCCTCGAAGACCTGCGGGTGTGCGGCGACGAGGCGTTCGAGCCCGGTGCGGAGGTCGGCGCCGCGGCTGCGCACCTGCCCGAGGAAGGCCGGGTCGGCCACGATCTCCATGACCTTGAGCCCGACCGCGCAGGCGAGCGGGTTGCCGCCGTAGGTGGCGCCGTGGGTCCCCGCGGTCATGGCCGCGCCGGCGCGTTCGCTCGCCAGCACCGCGCCCAGCGGGAAGCCGCCGCCGATCCCCTTGGCGACCATCATGATGTCGGGCGCGACGCCGGCCCATTCGTGGGCGAAGAGCTTGCCGGTCCGGCCCATGCCGCACTGCACCTCGTCGAGGATCAGGAGCGCGCCGGTCGCGTCACAGAGCTCACGCAGGCCGGCGAGGCAGGGGTCGGGCAGCGCGCGGATACCGCCCTCGCCCTGCACGGGCTCGATCAGCACGGCGGCGGTGCGCTCGGTCACGGCGGCGCGCAGGGCCTCGTGATCGCCCCAGGGCACATGGACGAAACCGGGCATCAGCGGCCCGAAGCCCGCGGTCATCTTCTCGGAGCCGGCCGCCGCGATGGCAGCGGTGGACCGGCCGTGGAAGGCCCCGCCGAAGGTGACGATCTCGTGCCGGGCCTCGCCTGCGGCGTGCCAGTGCCGGCGCGCCATCTTGACCGCGAGTTCGAGGGACTCGGTGCCCGAGTTCGTGAAGAACACCGTGTCGGCGAAGGTCTCGGCCACCAGCCGGTCGGCGAGCGCCTCCTGCTCCGGGATGCGGTAGAGGTTGGAAACGTGCCAGAGCCGGTCGGCCTGTGCTTTGAGCGCCTCGACGAGCGCGGGATGCGCGTGGCCGAGCGCGTTCACGGCGATACCTGCGCCCATGTCGAGAAAGCGTCGCCCGTCCGCCTCGGTCAGCCAGGCGCCTTCCCCGGAGACGAAGGTGAGCGGCGCGCGGTTGTAGGTCGGCAGAACGGACGGGATCATGGCTCGGTCCTCTGGAGTAGGTCCCTTGGGTGCCCCAGGGGCAGGGACAAGTCAACGTCGGGAAAATGACGCGCGCACATGCGGCGCGGCCGGGTCAGCGGCGTCGGCGCCGCGGCGCGGGATGGATGTCGTTGCGCGTCATGGCCGGCTTGTAGCGCGCCAGG
>NZ_JAWLFS010000180.1:0-6275 GCF_041685465.1 Rhodosalinus sp.
GGGCGGGCTGTCGCCCGGACCAGCGGGGGCCGGAGGGTGACCCCGGCCAGACGATCGGCGTCACCGGAACGAAAGGGAGGATACGGGATGCGAATGAACAGAAGACACGCGCTCGCGACGATGGGCGGCGCGGCGGCGGCCGCTTCGGGGCTGTCCGCTCCGGCGATCGCGAACACGCCGCTGGTCGTGGGGGCGCTGCGGCTCACGAGCCATTCGGCCAGCTTCATCGCGCTGGAACGTGGATATTTCGAACAGGCCGGCCTGAACGTCGAGCTGCGCTTCTTCGACGCGGCCCAGCCCATGGCCGTGGCCATCGCCTCGGGCGACGTGGACTACGGCATCACCGCCATGACAGGGGCGCTGATCTCGCTTGCCGACCGCGGCGCGGTCCGGATCATCGGCGGGGCGCTGCAGGAGGAACCGGGCGTGACGGGGCAGAAGTACCTCGTGTCGGACGCCGCCTACCAGGACGGGGTGACCACGCCGGCCGCGCTCGCCGGGCGACGCTACGCCGTGACCCAGGCGGGATCCTCGTTCCATTACATGGGATCGAAGATGGCGCAGGCCGAAGGGATGGAGCTGGAATTCGTGCCGCTCCAGAGCGTCGGCAACATCATCAGCTCGCTGCGTTCGGGGCAGGTCGACGGCTGGTCGATCGTGCCGCACATCGCGCTCGCGCTCGACGGGTCGGGGGCCGTGCACATCGTGGGCGATGTGGCCGACTACATCCCCGACTACCAGGTGACGACGGTGTTCACCTCGCAGGACAACGCCGAGACCGAGCGGGAAATGACCGACACCTTCCTCGGTGCGTTCTCGCAAGGCGTGGCGGATTTCAATGCCACGATGGTCGATGGCGAGACCGGCGAGGACGCCCGGGACGAGATGGTGCGCCTGATCCATCAATACGTCTACACCGACCGCGACTACGAGGCCGCGGCCCCCTCGATCATCAACGGGTCGATGCGGTTGAGCCCGAACGCGTCGCTCAACGTCGCCTCGCTGCGCGATCAGCTCGACTGGTTCAAGACCGAGGACCTCGTGGACGGGGACATCGCCTTCGAGACCGTGGTGGACACGAGCTACGTCGAGACGGTCTGAGACGGCACGCCGGGGCAGGCCGCCCTGCCCCGGCGTGGGTCGCGGCACATCTTGGAACAAGGACCGCTGTTTTCATGGACCTGTCCCTGCGCGGGGTGAGCCATTCCTATGGCGACACCGAAGTGCTCTCCGACATATCGCTCGACGTGCCGTCGGGCCGCATCGTCTGTCTCGTCGGCCCGTCGGGGTGCGGCAAGTCCACGCTCCTGCGGATGATCGGCGGACTGGAGCGCCCCGACCGCGGCGAGATCCTTCAGGTCGGCGCGCCGCCCGAGGGGTGTCTCAACCCGCTGACCTATGTCTTCCAGGATTTCGCCCTCCTGCCCTGGCGCAGTGTCGAGGGGAACATCCGGATCGTCCTCGAGGACCGTCGCATCGGCAAGGCGCACGCGCGGGAGATCGTCGCCGACGTGCTGGAGCGCACGCGCCTCACCGATTTCGCCGGGGCCTGGCCGAGGCAGTTGTCCGGCGGCATGAAGCAGCGCGTGGCCATCGCCCGGGCGCTGGCCGTCAACCCCGCGGTGATGCTGATGGACGAGCCGCTCTCGGCGCTCGACGCCCAGACGCGGGAGCTGCTGCTCGACGATCTCGTGTCGCTCTGGACCCGCGCGCCGTTCACCTCGGTCTACGTCACGCACAACCTCGCGGAGGCCGTGCGGCTCGGGCACCGGATCGTGGTTCTGTCACGCCGCCCCGGGCGCATCCGCGAGATCGTCGAGATCGACCGGCCGCTGGCCGAGCGCGGCCTCGGCGACGCGGACCTCGAGGCGCGCCAGAAGCATCTCTGGGACGTCATGCGCGACGAGGCGCGCGCCGCCGACGAGGAGCTGATCGATGTCTGACGCGACGCGCTCCGACGCCCCCGTGACCCGCAGCGTCCCCTTCCGGGGCGGCGGCTTCCGGCCGAAGCCCGTCCGCTTCGCCGGCCTTGCCGTGTTCGTGATCCTGATCGCCCTGATCGAATGGGGCACCCGGGCCGGGTGGATCTCGCAACTGACGCTGCCGCGGCCCTCGGACGTGCTGGCCACCTTCGGCGAGCTTTACCGCACCGGGGCGCTCTGGGATCACCTGTCGGTCTCGCTGTCGCGGCTGGTCGTCGGCTCGGCCATCGGCGTCTCCGCCGGGATCGCGCTCGGCGTCCTGATCGGGCTCTTTTCGCTGGTCCGCGCCGGCCTCGTGCCCCTTGTCGCGGCCATCTTCCCGATCCCGAAGATCGCGCTTCTGCCGCTCTTCGTGATCTGGTTCGGCATCGACGAGGCCTCGAAATACGCGCTGATCGCGCTCGGGACCTTCACGCCCACGGTGGTGGCGACCTACGGCGCGGTGGACAACGTGGACCGGACCCTGATCCGCATGGGCCAGAGCTTCGGGCTGTCCTGGGTGTCCATCGTGCGCAAGATCGTGTTGCCCGGCGCCATGCCGGGCATCCTGTCGGGGCTGAGGATCAGCCTCGCCATCGGGATCATCCTGCTGGTCGCCGCCGAGATGCTGGGCGCGACGCACGGCGTCGGCTCCTACATCCTGCAGGCGGGCTCGCTCTACGACCTCGAACGGCTCTTCGCCGGTGTCACGATTCTCTCGATCCTCGGCGTCACGGTCAGCGCGTTCATCGGCCTCGCGGAACGGCGGCTGCTCAGCTGGAGGTCGTGACGCCGCCCCCCGGAAGGGCCGCGATGCGAGGGGGGCCGATGGCGGCGCACGGGGCCTCCGCCTTCCCCCGCGCCGTCCGGTCGGGGGCGAAGACCCGTCGGCTCGGGCCACGCGGCCTCGCCCGCGTCACGATGATCAACGCACAGGTTCCGGCCCGTCGCGGCGGCGTCAGGCCGGCCGGCGCCCTTGTCCACCGCGATCCGTACCGCGCCGCGGATCGGAGCGACAACACCGGACCGCGTCCCGGTCCTTGCCATCCCCGGCGCGACAGGCGCCGCAAGGCCCTCCCGCGTCGCCGCACCGCCGCGCCGATGGCGCGAGGCGGCACCGACGACAGGCGCCATGCGCGCCTCGAGAGCTTTTGCCAGACCGACGCCGAACAAATAGCTGGCGACCCCGGCAGGATTCGAACCTGCAACCTGCCCCTTAGGAGGGGGCTGCTCTATCCGGTTGAGCCACGGGGCCGCTTGATTGCCTCATAGCGGGGCGCGGCGCGCTTGTCACCCGGGCAGCGGCTTGCGGGGCGGGACCCGAGCGGGATAGGCTCCGGCGACTGTCATGGATCGGATGCGCCCTTGAGCCGACAGGACAAACGGCCGCTCACCCTGCGCGACGTCTCGGAGGCCTCGGGCGTCTCGGAGATGACGGTGAGCCGGGTGCTGCGCAACCGCGACGACGTCTCGCCGCGCACCCGCGAGAAGGTGCTCGCCGCGGTGCGCGCGCTCGGCTACGTGCCCAATCGCATCGCCGGCGGGCTGGCGAGCCAGCGGGTCAACCTCGTCGCGGTGATCGTGCCCTCCTTCGGCAACCTGGTCTTTCCCGAGGTCCTCTCGGGCATCAGCGAGGTGCTGGAGGCCGACGGGCTGCAGCCCGTGGTCGGCATGACCGATTACCTGCCCGAGAAAGAGGAGCGCGTCCTGCACGAGATGCTCTCGTGGCGGCCCTCCGGCGTGATCGTCGCGGGGCTCGAGCATTCCGAGCCCGCCCGCGCGATGCTGCGCGCGGCGCATATGCCGGTGGTCGAGATCATGGACACCGACGGCGAGCCGGTGGACGCCGCAGTGGGCATCTCGCACCGCCGGGCGGGGCGCGAGATGGGGCGCGCCATCCTCGCCGAAGGGTACCGGCGCATCGGCTTTCTCGGCACCAAGATGCCGCTCGACCACCGGGCGCGCAAACGCTTCGAGGGGCTGGTCGAGGTGCTCGCCAAGGGCGGCGTGGAAGTGGAGGACCGGGCCTTCTACTCGGGCGGCTCGGCGCTCGCCAAGGGGCGCGAGATGACGCGCGACATGCTCGGGCGCAGCCCGGAGCTCGATTTCCTGTATTATTCCAACGACCTGATCGCGGCGGGCGGACTCCTCTGGCTGATGGAGCAGGGGATCGACGTTCCCGGCCGCCTCGGCCTCGCCGGGTTCAACGGGCTCACGCTTCTCGACGGGCTGCCGCGCCGGATCGCCACGATGGACGCCTGCCGCCGCGAGATCGGGCGGCGCGCCGCACGCATCGTGGCCGAGCGCGTGGCCGGCCGCGACCCGGGCGAGCGGGTCGTCACGCTGACGCCGACGATCGACGAGGGCGACACGCTTCGCCGCAGGTGACGCGCGCGCAGCTCCTCGGATCGGGACGCCAGACGCCTGCACCAGCCCGTCGCGGCGACACCGCCAGGGATCGCCTCGCGCTTGTCGCTCCCTGCGGTCCCTCTGCGCGCGAGGCGCGGCGAAGAGCGCCCGCCCGGGCGCGATGCGCCGCCCCGCCGTCAGGCCACGCGCGCGCCGCGGACCCAGACGCCCTGAAGCATCGGCACGCCCGCGCGCTCGCCGAAGCGGATGACGTCGCCCCGCCGCCCCTCGATCAGCGCGCCGCGGTCGGAGAGGCCCGCGGCCTCGGCCGGCGCGCGGGTGACGGTGGCCAGCCCGCGCGCCATGTCGTCCCAGAGCCGGCCCAGCCGCACCGCGCCCAGCAGGAGCGCGGCGGGCACGTAGTCCGACGACAGGATGTCGAGGAGCCCCGCCCCGGCCAGGTCCTGCGCGGCCACGTTGCCCGAGTGCGAGCCGCCGCGGATCAGGTTGGGCGCGCCCATCATCACCGGAATGCCGGCGGCCCGACAGGCGTGCGCAGCCTCTTCGGTGGTGGGAAACTCGGCGAGGCGCACCCCGTTCGCCGCGGAGGCGGCGACATGCTCGGCCGTGGTGTCGTCGTGGCTCGCCAGCACCGCGCCGTAGCCGCGCGCCGCCTCGACGGCGTGGCGCGCGTGGGCGTCTCCGTGGCGCGCGCGCAGCTCCTTGAGCTCGGCGACGTGCTCGACGAACTCCGCCTCGGTCATGCCGACCTTGCCGGCGACGTAGGCGCGCAGCTTCGAGAGGTCCCGGAACTGGCGCTGTCCCGGCGTGTGATCCATCAGGCTGACGATGCCGACGCGGTCCTCGGGCCCGAAGGCGGCCATCTCCTCGGGCAGCGTCTCGGAACAGATCTCGGCGCGCAGGTGCAGGAAATGGCTGATCCGGAGCGCGCCGGCCCCGCGCAGCTCCAGAAGCTCGCTCGCGAGGCGCCGCGCGTAGGGCAGGTAGCGCCGCTTGCCGCCGGGGTTGGAGCCCACGCGCATCGCGTCGAAGACCGTGGTGATGCCGCAGCCCGCGAGCTCCGCGTCATGCGCGACGAGCGCGGCGGCATGGGGCCAGTCCACCTTGGGCCGCGGCTCGATGTGGCGCTCGAGGTTGTCGGTGTGCAGCTCCACCAGCCCCGGCGCGACCCAGTCGCCGCCGCAGTCCTCGGCGCCCGCGGGCACGCCCTCTCCCGGCTCGATCGCGGCGATGCGGTCGGCCTCGAGGTGCAGCCGCCCGGTCACGACCCGGTCGGGCAGGATCAGGCGGGCATTGGCGAGGATCGTTTGCCGTGTCATGGGAAGCCCCGTCGGATGGAGGGATTGCAATGGGCTGGACGCGGTACGCGGTCTACGCGCTGCCCGAGGGCGCGCTCGGCGCGGCGGGGGCGGCGTGGCTCGGCTGGGATGCCCGCGCGGGGCGCGCGGTGGCGCAGCCGGAGGTGCCAGGTCTGCCGCGGCCGGTGGCGGAACTGACCGGGCGGCCGGGGCGCTACGGGTTTCACGCGACGATGAAGCCGCCCTTCCGCCTGACCGAGGGGCGCACCGAGGCAGAGCTCTGCGCCGCCTTCGACGCCTTCTGCGCCCGCGCCTGGCCGGCGCAGGCCGAGGGGCTCGCGGTCGCCGCGGTCGGCCCCTTCCTCGCGCTCCGGCCCGAGGGCGAGACGGGGGAACTCGACCGCCTCGCCGCCGCCGCGGTGGAGGTGCTCGACGCCTTCCGCGCTCCCCCGGACGCGGCGGAGCTTGCGCGGCGCCGGAAGCCCGGGCTCAGCCACCGGCAGGACGCGCTGCTGCGGCGCTGGGGCTATCCTTACGTGATGGAGGAGTTCCGCTTTCACGTCACGCTGACCGGCCCGCTGGACGACGCCGAACGGGACCGCGCGCAGGCCGCGCTCGCCGCGCATTTCGCGCCGGTGCTGCCACG
>NZ_JAWLFS010000181.1:0-6271 GCF_041685465.1 Rhodosalinus sp.
ACCAGTACCGCGCCCGCGTCGATGCGGTCCGCGATCATATGCCAGGTCACACCGTGCCGCGCCTCGCCGTTCAGAAGCGCCCAGACCGGCGCGTTGAGCCCCGCGTAATCGGGCAGCGGCGCGTCGTGGAAGTTCACCGCGCCGCGGCGCGCGCGGGCCAGCACGGTCTCGGGCAGAAGATCCAGATTGGCGATGGAGAGGAGCCAGTCCGCCTCGGGCAGCCGGTCGGCGAGATCCGTGCCCGGCACCTCCACCGGCAGCCCGCGGGCCCGCGCCCAGTCGGCCACGTCCGGGTGCCGCGTCACCACGGCGGCGAGAGCGTGGCCGCGCCCCAGCAGCGCCTCGCCGCAGTGGAGCGCCAGCGTCTCGTTGCCGATCAGGATCGCGCTGAATGGAGTCATGGCGTGGTCTCTCCGGTCTGAAGCGGGGCGGGCGGGGTCGTCGCGTCGGGGGTGCCCTGTCGGAGCGCGCGCAGGTCGTGGCGGGCCAGATCGCGCAGGAAGCGCGGCGGGTCGACCGGGGGTTTGCCCTGTATGCGCCGCCGCAACTGCCAGAGCGCGCCGCCGGCAAGACGCGCGAGCGTCGCCGCGGCGGCGTAGGTCCGCCCGTGGGTCTTGGCGAAATAGTGCCAGCGCGAGTCGAGCCAGAAGCCCGGGATGCGATCCCGGCTCTTCATGCCGGTGGAGACCGAGCCGATATGCGCGACGCGGCTTTCGCGGACATAGAGCGTGGGCCACCCGGCGCACGCCGCGCGACGGCAGAGCTCCGTCTCCTCGAAATAAAGGAAGAACGTCTCGTCGAAGAGCCCGATCTCGTCGAGCACGGCGCGACGCATCATCAGGCTCGCACCGGCGACCCAGTCCACCCGCCGCGTCGCCTCCGGCACGCCGAGCGGCACGCGATGCCGCCGCAGCAGCCGGCTGAGAGGCCCGAGCCGCGCCGCACCTTCGAGTTCCGACAGAACCGAGGGGAAGCGGAAGGCGGTGGTGTGCGGTTCGCCGTCGGGGCCGTGGATGTAGCTGCCGGCGAAACCGATCCCGGGGTCGGCTTCCAGCGCGTCGAGCAGGCGCCGGATGGCATCGGGCGCCGGGAAGGCGTCGGAGTTCAGAAGATAGACGTACTCCGGCGCGCTTCCGTCCGAGAGCCCGGCGCGGATACCGGCATTGTTGCCCGCGCCGAAGCCGCCGTTGCGCCCGCTCTGAAGAACGCGCAGGCGATTGCCCGCGGTCCAGCCGCGCGCCTCCGCTTCCCTGCTCAGCCGCTCGAAGGAGCCGTCCTGCGAGTCGTTGTCCACGATCACCAGCTCGCCCGCGATGCCGTCGAGCGCGGTGAGCGCCGCCTCGGCCGCGCGCAGCGTCATCTCCGCGGTACGGTAGTTCAGCAGGACGGTCAGCACCCGCGGCATCGGTTCACTCCGCCGCCTGCCGGGTCGGCGGCGCCGGGCGTGCCGCGACCTCGCGCTCGGCCTCGTCGAGGACGCGGCGGATGCGCTGGGCGAGCACCCGCGCGTTGGGTTCCAGCACCATCGAATCGTGATCTCCCGGCACCTCGTGCACGTCGAGCCGCGAGACCCAGGAGCCCCATCCGTTGTCTTCCGCGAGATAGGCGCGCTCGGCGCTGATCATGCGCCCGTCGGCACCGCTCCAGCGCGGCGCGAGCGGCGGGCGGAAAAGCGCCAGCCTCCCGTCCCACGGCCGCATGTCGTAGGCCGCGAGCGCCTCGTGGAAGGCGGCGACGATCTCCGCGTCGTGGAAGCTGTGCTCGGACGCGGCAGGGGCCTCGGCCTTCGCGCGAAGGGACCGTTTGTAGCGGATTTTCCCGGCGATCCAGCGCGCCGGATAGACGGGCCCCTGCCGGCGCAGCTCCTGCCAGTGGATGCGCAGCCGATCCTCCCGGGCGAGGTCGAAGCGCCCCGGCAGCGGCGTGTCGAGGGCGACGACGGCGCCCACCTCCTCGCCGGCCTCGGTGAGTTGCAGCGCCATTTCGTAGGCCGTCAGCCCCCCGCCCGAGAAGCCGCCGAGCAGATAGGGGCCCGTCGGCTGCACCTGACGGATCTCGGCGATCATGTCGCGCGCGGCGTCGGCGAAATCCCGGTGCGGCTCGGCGCCACCGTAGAGCCCGCGCGCCTGAAGGCCGTAGAAGGGCCGGTCCGTCCCGATCAGATGCGCCAGATGGCGAAGGTTCAGCACGTTGCCGAACATGCCGGCGGCGAGGAAGAAGGGCGTCTTCGGCCCGCCGTCGCCCTCGTGCATCGGGACCAGATGCGTGAAGCGACGCACCGCCGGGGCGGCCTCGGGCGTGGCGGCCTCGGCGGTCTCTCCGGCACCGCCGGTTTCGGCCTCGATGAGCGCCGCGCAGGCGCGGACCGTCGGCGCCTCGAAGAGCACCGAGATCGGCAGGTCCACGCCGAAGCGCTTGCGGACCCGAGCGAAGAGCCGAACGGCGATGAGCGAATGCCCCCCGAGGTCGAAGAAGCTGTCCTCCGCGCCGACCTGCGCGACGCCGAGCAGCGCGCTCCAGATCTGCGCGAGCGCCTCCTCGGTCGGTGTTTCGGGAGCCACGTAATCCCCCTCGAGCACCGGGCGATCGAAAAGCGCGCCGGGGGCGGCCGTCGCCTCAGTCGTGCGGGCCTGCTTCACCAGCGCGTCGAGGGGCAGGGAGCTCACGATGGTCTGCGGCTTGCCGCGGGCCAGCGCGCGGAGGAAGGCCTCGGCCCCCTCCTCGGGCGTGATCCCCTGCGCGATGTTGTGCGCCAGCCGCTCCTCGGCCGGCGAGAGCGGCGCATCCTGCCTCTCGGCCGCGTCGAACTCCACCTCGCGCGCCTCGGGCGCCGCGGGACGGGCCAGCCCGCCCACCATCCGGCGCAGCCGAAAGCCCTCGATCTCGACGCAGACGGTCCCGTCCGGCGCGGCGAGGGTCACGTCGAAGGCGGCCGTGGCCGCGTCCGCGTGCGCCGCATCGGTGATCCGGACCCAGCTCACGATCTCCGCCGGCAGGGGGCGGTGCACGCGCAGCCGGCCGTAGGTCAGCGGCACCCAGAGGTCACGTCCCGCGTACCCCGCGATCAGCTCCATCGCCCAGCCGGTGGCGATATCCATGAGGGCCGGGTGCAGGGTGAAGCCCCGGTCGCCGGTCGCCGCGGGCGGCAGGCGGAGGCGCGCTACCCCCTCGCGGTCGCCGAGCGCCTTGCGCGTCAGAACGCGCCAGCGCGGACCGAAGGCGAGATGCGCCTCCTGCGCCGCGGGCAGGCCGTCGTCATCCCCGGCGACGGCGCGGGTGCAGCGTTCCTCCAGCGCGGCGACATCGAGCGGCGCGGGCGTCGCTGCCGGCAGGCGCGCCAGGGTCGCCTCGGCCGTCCGCTCCCAGGCGCGGCGGCCCGCGACCTCCGCGGCTGCCTGCACTTCCATCGCGTAGCCCTCGTCCGCGCGGGCGAGGCGCAGGCGGATCTCCCGGTCGGCCCCGTCGGCGACCTCGAGCGGGCGCAGGAACCACAGGTCGCGGATCTCGAACGGCCCGTCCTCGCCCTGTGCCGCCAGCGCCTCGGCGGCAAGTTCGGGGTAGCCCGAGCCGGGCAGAAGCGCGCGGCCGTCCCGCGTTCGGTGCTCGTCCAGCACCCAGCGCGCGGCGGTCGACCAGCGCGCGGTGAGCAGGCGATGCCCGTCCCCGTCGAAGGTGGCCTCATCGAGAAGCGGCGCGTCGATCGCCGTTTGCGGTGGCTCGGGCGCGTCGCCCGTGCGCCGCGCGATCGCCTCGGCGGCCATGCCGACCTCGGCCCAGACGCCCCAGTCGAGCGCGACCACCCTGGTCCGCCCGCCCGCACGGCTGCGGGCGTAGGCGTTGAGAAACTCGTTGGCCGCGACGTAGTCCACCTGCCCGGCCGGTGCGGTGACGGTCGATGTCGAGGAGAACAGCACCATCCAGTCCAGCGTGCCGTCGGGGAAGAGCGCGTCGAGCACCTGTGTGCCATGCAGCTTCGGCGCGAGGACCTCCTCGACGGAGCCCTGGGTCCTGGCCGTCAGCGGCGCATCGTCCACCACGCCCGCGGCATGGATCACGCCCGAGATGCGGCCGAAGCGGTCCCTTGCCACCTCGATCACCTCGCGCATGTCTTCGGCATTGGTCACGTCCGCCTGAAGAGGCAGGACCTCTGCGCCCGCGGCCTCGAGCCGCTCGACGGCACGGATGCGGCGGGCTGCCGGATCGGTCGGCGCGCGGCGTGCGAGTTCATCCGCCCAGTCGGCGCGCGGGGGCAGGGCGCTTCGCGAGACGAGGATCAGGCGTGCGCCCGCGTCGCGCGCGAGCCGTTCGGCCACCGTGAGACCGATACCTCCGAAGCCGCCGGTGATCAGCACCGCCGCGCCGGTCTCGACCGGCGGTGCCTCGGGGGCGGGCAGCACCTCCGGCACGGGCGTCTGCACGAGGCGGCGTCCGTCGCGGAGCGCGGCGACATGTTCCGACGGGGCGGCCAGAAGCTCCTCCAGCACCTGAACGCCCAGCGCGTCCAGCGCCGCGGCGCGCCCGTCGCCCCGGCGCAGCCAGCCGCCGGTCGATGCCTCGGGCAGGACCACGTCGAGCATCGCGCAGGTCACGCCGGGCAGCTCGCGGGGGATCACGCGCGCCGGTCCCGCGGCGGTCGCCTTCTCGGGGTGGGTGAGCCGCTCGTCGCGGACCTGCGCCGCGCCGGAGGTTGCGACGGTGATGTGCGGGGGCACGGGCAGCGTCTCGCCGGCGAGCGCCTGTCCGAGGAAGAGCAGCGACCAGAAGCCCTGTTCCTGCGTGCGGTGGAAGAAGCTCGACCCGGGGCGGAAGCTCTCGTCCGCGGTTACCAGCCAGAAATGGGCGATGCGCTCGGGCGCGCGCCCCTCGGCGAGCAACTCGCCGATCAATTGGTCGTAGGCCTCCCGCCCTTGTTCGGGAGCGAGCGTGTAGGCGTCCGGGCCCACCCGTGCGAAGGCGTCGCCGGGACGCACCTCGACCACCGTGTGCCCGCCCGCGCGCAGCCGCGCGGTGGCCCGGTCGGCGAGCCCCGCGTCGTCGGCGAAGACGAGCCACGCGCGCGGCGGCCCCGTCTCGCCCGCGGCCACGTCCAGATCGCAGTCGGCATGGGCCGGGCGCCAGCGCAGCCGCCAGCCCCAGTTCTCCACCCCGTCGATGCGCTCGGGCAGGGTGGGGTCTGTGCGCGCCTCGGGCGCGGCGGGTTCGATGAAATAGGGCGCCTGCTGAAAGGCACAGGTCGGCAGCACCACGCGGTTGCGCCGCGCCTCGCCCCAGATCTGGCCCCAGTCGAAACGCGCCCCCAGCGCCCAGAGCCGGCCCAGCGTGCCCATGAAATGCACGTCGTCGAGCACTGCGTCCTCGGGGTGTCGCAGGGCGTTGACGACCCTGTTGGCCTCGATCCCCGGCTGCTGTCGCGCAAGCGCCGAGAGCGCCTTGCCCGGTCCCATTTCGAGGAAGAGGCGCGCAGGCTCCTCCGCCAGCGTGGCGAGCCCGGCGCCGAAGCGCACCGTGCCGCGCAGGTGCGCGACCCAGTAGTCGGGGTCGGTCGCCTGTTCGGCGGTCAGCCATGTGCCCGTGCGGTTGGAGATCACCGGGATCTGCGGCGGCGACAGCGGGATGGATCGCAGGTAGTCGCGGAAGCGGTCCAGAACCGGGTCGAGCAGGCGCGAATGCGCCGCGATGTCGATGGCGATGCGCGTCGCCTCGATCCCGTCGGCGGCAAGCTCTGCCTGAAGCCGGTCGAGCGCGGCCTGCGGGCCGGAGGCGACCGAGAGGCCCGGCGCGTTCTCGGCCCCGAGGTCGAGGTCCGGACCGAGGCGCGCGCGCAGCTCGTCGGCCGGCAGCGCGACGGAGAGCATCCCGCCCCGCTCCGCCTCGTCCATCAGCCGCCCGCGCAGGTGCACCAGCCCGATGCAGTCCTCGAAGCGCATGACGCCGGCGATGCAGGCGGCCGCGTTCTCGCCCATCGAGTGACCGATCAGCGCGGCCGGCGTGACGCCCCAGCTTTCGAAGAGCCTCGCCAGCGCGACCTCGACGATCATGATGAGCGGCAGCTGGACCGACGGCGTCGTCAGCCGCCGCGCGGCGGTCTCCGCCTCGGCGCCCTCGGCCAGCCAGAGCGCGCGGATGTCGTAGTCGAGCTTCGGTTGCAGCACGTCGAGGCCGCGGTCGATCCAGTCGGCGAAGACCGGCTCGGTCTCGTAGAGGTCGCGCGCCATGCCGACGTATTGCGCGCCGCCGCCGGGGAACATGAAGACCGGCTGCGGCGTGCCGG